>NZ_KV792980.1:0-4546 GCF_001808325.1 Klebsiella sp. HMSC16C06 | reverse complement strand
TCCTCAGCAAGGTGCTGTAAACCGAGCGGGCTGGAAAAATGTCATCTGTGAAGCGTTCTATAGGCTATGACATAGAGAGTAGAAGGGAAGAGAGTTAAAACACGCTGAGAATAGCGAGGGAGAGAGTTTAGGACATAAGAAAGGCCGCTCTTTGGCGGCCTATATGATTTAATGTAAATATGCTGTTAGAGTCTGGTTTATTACTGGGTCTATTGTGCTTCAGAGCGTGGCCATTACCGTAGTCCATATAACCACATGACCCGCCATCAAGCTAATTTTCATTGCACTTTCAATAATTCACCATGCCGGATGTTTTTTTACGATCTGCAAAGAATTCAACCACCAGGCCGCACACTGATATTCCCCAGCAATAAGGGCTAGCAAAAGAGGCCATCAGCAGCGCCTGAAGCAGCCACGTAGAATTGAAAAGGGTTCATCTTAATCGCCTAGTATGATTGCGTTAAATTCAGGATCATGCCATAAATCTTCAGGGTCACGCTTACGAAAGCGAGGATGATTAAATACAGCACCTACTTTACGTTCATGCGCAATCCGTCTATCACGCTGTTCTTTGGTTTCCAGTTCATTAACTGGCGTTACTACGTATTCTTCATATGGTGAAGTCATTACTTAAATCACCCCAGCCATTAAACAGCAAAGCGCGATAAAGCCGAACACTGAAAGGATAATGTTTAGCGTCTGCTTACTTTGCTGGCGCTCTCTGAATGCCTCCAGTGTGGTGATCTCAATATCTCGCCAATCCTGATATGTATCAAGAATCGCCATATTCTTACCCTGATACATTCCCTCCGCTACTACGTATCCCTGCTTTAGCATCACTTCATAGTAACTTACATGGGGATTCATCACGCCGGGTACAATGTTAGCCTCTGCTACTGCTTTAGCTTCCCGGATTTTTTCTAAATCTTCCTGCATGATCAGGCCTTATTGTTCACTGTATTGTTGATAGTGATAGGCGCTTGTGTAGGAGCTACCATATGCATTGTATTACTTGCGTTAGCGTCTGGATGTGTTGGATCTGGCTGTGTATTCACTGTAACCGCTGTGTCTAAATCCCACGCAGCGCCAGTGATAAGATCAACGCCACCACATACAATCAACCCGCAAGCAATATCACCCCAGAGCCAGCCGTTCAGATTGTCTGTTACTGTGCCAGAGGTTATAGGGGCTGAGTCTGTACGCTGGAGTGTCACAGAATAGGGCGCATCGCCACGCTTGAGGTTTACCGTTGTAGGTGCAACGCCTGTACTCACTACTTCACCATCACCATTTCTAATCGTGTACATTGCCGGGGCATTAGTCTTAATGGCTACAGGCTGTGTTTTACCATCCACTATTAGCGCACAGCCAGAAAGTGACATAGCAGCAACAATAGCAGACAGCGCTACACAGATAGATTTGGTTTTCATTACAAGTGCATTCCTATTGATTGGATTAAATTGCTTTCTTAAAAAGTTTTGACTGATAATTACTACGTGCTTTTAGTAGCGCTTGAGTGTCTCTACTTTTCCATTCGCTTAGCTTAGCCGCTAGGGTAATACCCGCATTAAGTTCCATTTGATATTTAGTCTCGAACCAGAGCGGGGGATAGTGTTTCATTTCCCGAATACCACAGTAATAATGAGGCACACAACCAAAAGTCCTATAACAACCTTTGCGCATTTAAAGCAGAACGTAAGAATCTCGTTTATTGTCCTATAGAGCTTTTCTTTCTCATTCATAGGCCACCATCTAAAAGTTTAGTTATTACCTGATCGCTTCCGGTATCATTCTTATCTATTACCGAAAAGATACTCCCACCTTTAGGGCAAATAATTAACTCATCTGTAGGGAGCCAGATAGACGTAATATATTGCTGCGAAGGGTTCACTTTTAACACGGCGCTGTTCTCTAATGTGATGATGCCGCCACCATTACTAACTTCTTGTACCCAATGCCCAGTTATACACGCAGACGCTGAAAGGGGAGCCAGCAGCGCTAGCGCTATAAGTGATTTTTTCATTATTAATCCATCCAATAATCAAAGCTATCTACAGAAGTAGCGTAAAGCTGTGCATTATATTCTTCACCAATGCCACCTTGTTCTACACGATCTAATACACGCTTGATGAACTTACTACCCCTTGCTTTAGCGTCGTACTTGTGCCAGAAGTCGCAAGCCTGAGAGGGGCTTACACGCGCTGTTTTGAGCATTGCCGCTAAGATGCCTTGCGGGTAACGTGCAGCCTCAAAACTTAATCCCCACGTATCAATAAGGCGGATCTCTTCGATGTAGTCAGTTTTACCCTTCAGCAATGCATCTTTGCCCTTGTAGCCTAACTGCTTAACCGCTGTAATGCCTATGCGCTTAGCTTGCTTGCTCTCCAGATCTGTAAGGCTCAGACGCTTATCGATGATAGAAGCTCTTTGTGTAGCGTTAGGCGTTCTCTTGCCCTCCATATGTGCATCTTGCCGCGCTCTGATATCGTCCATCGTTTCCGCTTCACGGTGCCACACTGCAAATGTATCAGGGAGATTATCAAGCCAACCATTAGCTAAAGCGTGTTGCCTGTGATGCCCATCTACAAGGATAAATTCATTATCCAGTAGGCACACTTCGAACGGATCGCCTAATGAATCATTCCATTCGCCCTGCAAGTAGTTCCCGCTGAAGTTTAAAGTACGGTTTTCTAAGTTCGGTTTAATAGCCAGTACATCAGCGAGTGACCAACGTTCAATAGAGCCATCTGATAAAGCCATTTTATCTACCTTATTTGAAGAGATTAAAATATTTATCCGCATCAGCTTTCATTTTCTTTTTAAGCTGATAATGTTTGTATTCAGTTTTTGCCAATACAGCGCAGGCCAATAAAACCCCCGCTAATAAAAGTATGTGAGTATTAGAGGGTTCCTGTTCTCCATGTGATGGCAAGTGATCGGGCAAAGAGTCTATAGGCGGTAGATCGGATGGAAGAGGCGTTGGAGCTGCCTGATTATCCCAATTAGTTGTTTGTCCCACTTTGCCAACATCTACCAGATCGTTAGGGGTATCATTTGCAGGAACTAAACTAGCATCATCAGCCGGGGTTAATGGTTTATTACTCTGATCGCTCACTTTAGCTTTCTGCTGATCTTGAGATACTTTGCTTGTATCTGGTGTGCTAACTACTTCATACTCTCTAAGATCAAGCGTAGGGGGCACAGCTTCACCAGCATTATTATCAGCGCCGCAATCTACCCCGTATTGCTTCCCATTCTTTAATTTGATAATAATGTAGCTCGTATAGGAGCCATCGCTATTCACTTCTGTAGAGCCATTAGTGATAAGTTGATTGCCCTTACCATCTGTTAATACTGTTCCGGTATCGCTACCGTAAGCGCCTGTAAATTCAAATCCGGCAATAGTCCAAGCCGCTTGCCCGTATGACATACTCATAGAAGCGCGTGTATCGTTATCACCTGCTGTAAGGCCTTGAGTGTCACAGGTAAAGCCAGTAGTGAAAGCGTGAGCGCTGAATGATGCACAGAGTGCAAGAGCTAGCTTTTTCATTTTTTATATAACTCCTTGCGGAACTCATCGCAAATTTCATCTAAAGATTTAACATCTTTTTCATGCAGGATAATAATGCGCATTATGTAACTAAACCAACAGACGGAAAACATCATCAGCATGATCAATTGACCTATCGAAATAACCATTAAGAAAATCTCCGAATTAAATCAATTACGCCAAGTGCTAACCATGTTAAATTAAACCATAACACTATGAACAACTCGCTTTAGCTTGCCCTGCGTAGTGCTATAGGCCAACCTTTGACCTGCAAAGATTACCCACATAGCAGCGTTAAAAGTGATTTTAAAGTAGCAAGGGAAATCATCTCCTTTAATCACTGTCTATACGTCTGAAACGTCAGTAGGACATACAACATTATCAACTACTTTAATTATGGATTTCTTATTGCTCAGCTGAATGTTGAACATTTCTTTAACACTGTTGTTCAAAGAATGGGCATTCAAGTTAGTGATAGTGGAAAATCCTATTAACCTCATGTTTGTTGCACGTTATTACTGCTGTGTGATGAATTATCCTAGGGACATTCTAATAGGGCCACTACTATTGAGATGATTCTTATGTAATGCGCACAAATACATTAAGAATTTATATTTATGATCAGGCTTGCCCATCATTTCATATTGATATATTCATGCCGTTTATGAAATTAACATAACAGTACAATTAAGTCTATTTAACGGTTACATTCAAAGCATTTAATGTAGTGTACACATGTGATTACTCAGCATGCATGTAATACATGCGTAGAAGTAAATGAGATGTGATTAATGCGCCGTAGTTATTTACTTTACTCTGTAAAAAACGATGAAAAGGAAAGAAAAGTAAAAAACAGCTATTGCTAGCTAATACATACGTTTAATAGCTTTACATCACATAGCTGTATAAATTTCTGCAAAACGAACCATTCACTTTTCCTGCGCTGCATGAATGCCCTGGAGACGGTCAGCGAAGGCGAGGTGGTGGTTAACGGCT
>NZ_KV792979.1:0-986 GCF_001808325.1 Klebsiella sp. HMSC16C06 | reverse complement strand
GTCTGTCCTCCTGCTGCAGCGATGTACGCAGCGCCGCTGTATGCGTTTGCTTCTCTTCAGAACCTGAGGTGAGGTGTTCGCTTACGGGGCGCGTCATTTTCGCCGCATCCTGGGCCTGTTATACCGTAATGAGCCTTACCGCTGCAGCTGCAGGACCCGCTATCTGGATCGTCATGGCCAGCAAACATAACGGCAGTATGCGGGATTGTACCTTCACACAGACTTTCATTTTTATCCTTAAAATACGGTTTGATTTATTTTCAGCAATCCCAGCCCGTCTCTTTACCGGAGTTCTGCGAGAATTTTTTCCGGAGAAACACTACCCAGGAAAGTATGGACAGACGGCTCCAGCACAACCATCGCAGGCGTGGCGGTAACCCCGAGACGGTCTGCAAGCTCAGACTGTTTAATCACCAGATTTTTACATTTTTCTGAACTGGTGTTATCTGGCAAAAAACCGGCCATTGCATTTTTAAAACTTTTCTGGCGATCGGGTGCACACCATACTCTCCCCATATCTTCTATGACAGAGTCTTTGATGGATGACGGCACCACAGTCACAAATGACATAGTGAGCCCTGCATCCGTGTACTTTTTGATATTTTTCACAACATAGCTGCAATAAACACACTGATTTTCAACAAAAACTAATAATTTATGTTTTTCAGCTTTAGCTTGGAAGGTAACGGGCTCCAGCTCAGCTAAGGAGCGGGATATATCTTCATAGGCCATCTGTGGCGTTACGTCTGAGACCGGAGCCGCTGAAACACCGTGGCTGAAGCTGGCTACCATAAAAATGCCTGCAGTTAATGCTTTAATACAAAAGTGCATGATTTCCTTTTCCTCATCCCTGACTACCTTCAGGTTGTCGACGTCTGGTTCATGTCACAGTTAACGCCTTTTTTTTCATCAGGAAAAGAAAATCGTTTCTGGGGAGCTTCTTAATGCCGCTTCAGCGGCATAGAGGCGCCAGCTGAAGTTGAATG
>NZ_KV792978.1:0-3103 GCF_001808325.1 Klebsiella sp. HMSC16C06 | reverse complement strand
ACGCCGGGCTTTCGGCGCCATTTGACTCCACAGATACATGCAGCTTCATCTGGCGCCTCCATGCCGCTAACGCGGCATCCGATGCTGTAGTCTTTAATGTCTGCTTTGTGCCAGAAGCTGACGTTGCCGCCTCACTCAAATTTAATGGGTATGCTTTAGAATTTTTATGGTAGATGTAAATGGTTCGCAGAATAAAACGTACAAGGGAAAGGTATGAAGATCAGACTTGCTGTGCCTGTGGAAGCAGAAGAATGCTGGAACATTCGAAATCAGGCCATACGTTACGGATGTAAGAACAGTTACGATGATGCGGTTATTGCGGCATGGACCCCGGAAAAAATGCCTGAGAGCTACAGGAACGTCATTGTAGCGAATCCTTTTTTCGTTGTTGCTGCCCCTGATGGCAGACTGTTAGCTACAGGCTTTCTTGATCTATCTACAGGAAGTATTGAGGCTGTATTTACGCTACCTCAATATACAGGTAAAGGGTTAGGTAGTCAGATTATTGAAGCCATCAAAAATGAAGCTCGTGGACGTGGTTTTGAGCAATTGACTTTGTCCTCAACACCAAATGCCCAGACTTTTTATGAGAAACATGGTTTCAAACTTATGCAGGAAAGCATGTATCCCTCTGCCTTGGCGCAGGCTGAACTGCGCTGTATGGAAATGTCTATAAATCTCCTGGGATAGTGGTTCGCTGTCTAATCTCAATGATCAATATGCCCAGTTACCACTGCAGGTAGATCTTAAAAGCTTCAAAATTAACGTCCGCTCCTCGCTCAGAGCGGGCATTGCTACATCACAATATGTTAATCACTGCGAATAAGTCAGTCAGGTTATGAAGGGAGTGAGTTTTCAAATGTTGTCGCCCACCATTCCCCCAGCAGGGATTCTTGACTGTTTGCCTCTTAGTTACGGTCGCTTCAGTCGGTAGTTTGTAATGTAAAAGCTAAATAATTTCGTTGGTTGAAGTCTTTCTTATACAATTTGTGGACACGGTCCTAAGCGAGGTTCTTGTTTTCAAATTGTTCATGGTTAGGAATTTCAATCGCCTGTCGATCGCTTCCTGACCATGAACGGGTCCGCCACAGTGGCCGGTATTAGTCTGAGCGTAAATGTCGAATTTTGCAGCTTCGCTCCCATTAGGCCTTCTCGGTATGAAAGATAAATCCATAGCACAGGGAAGAATGCAATGATAAAAACAGCACTTTTACTCGCGATAGTCTCAACAGTGATAACAGGCTGCGCGCCGCTGAAACCCACCGGGTGCCATAAACTCAGGGCCACCGACAGCTGCAATACTGTGCGCTGGAATGACCAGGATGAAGGGGCTTTACAGGCGCGAAAAATGAGAGCAGCGATTAATGCCCGTCTCGATAACCCAGGAAGATGGAAGGGAAAACAATGCTGGTTAGTGGTGGGGTTAGCGCCTGACGGGACAACAACGAATATTTCAACTGGCGAAGGCAATAAAGACTATTGTGCTGCGATAAAAACTGCCGCTGAAAAGGCCACCTTTCCGGCTTTTTCACGTCCTGAATCGCTTAAGAAAATCACAGCCTTCAATCTTGATATGAATGGTTCAGACCAGTAGCTGGCCATCCACTGGAAACACGGGCGTTCTGAAAACACTGTTTCAGGCGACGTCCGGGGAGTGACAGAGAGATGTTCCCATCAAAATTACAAGAGCAGAAAACTCCATTAGGAATAGTTTATTATGCGAAGAAAGATGGAATGACAATCAATCTTAGAAATTTTTCAAATAGGTAACTATATGATAGTTAAATGCTTGTATACTTCAGGCCAGAACTTACCTGATAATGTAAGATTTATGGGGGAAACAGAGCAAACAGACTATTTTCCTCTCAGCGTAGATATGCAGTATCAGGTGCACGGGTTAATGTTCTATCCTGGCCGAGTGGATTTTCTCGTTTGTCCTGATAATAATGGGCCTATGTGGGTTCCCTCTAACTTTTTTAAAATTGTTGATGATGAATTCCCTCTAGGATGGGGAGGTATATCAACTTCATGTTGCGAAGGGTACTCTGAACTATATGAAAATTATGGCATTTTTTATATTTCTGGTTATTTAAAGCTAGTCCGTTCTTATTCCCATTATATTGGTCTTTTGGAGCGAAACTCTGAGGATTTAAAGTATTTTTTCTCTTTAAATTAAACTGGATTGGTAAGCCGGAATTGCTGACATTTCCGGCTTACTAGGGGGCAGTTTGGATATAGAAAATTATTGTCCATTAAGGTCAATAATTGATCATTATTAACAATTTCCTTTGTGCTAATGGCAAGATTATGAAAAAGACTTTACTGATAGCCGCCATAGTGGCGGCAGGTATTACGTTCGCAATGGCCGACGATGGCCAGCCCGCTGGTCGACTGTACAAAATTGGCGAGCACACCGTAGAAATAGATGCGGATTGCATGATCCTCTCGGTTGACGGCTCCCCCGCTACGCTAAACGCGTCCGTATCCGGGCATATGGATTTTAATTTAGCCAACGGCGGCATTGCAGAATCGGAACCACGGCCAAACCGTCATACCTGCAAAGTGTATGCGGGGAGTGATGTGCGAACAATTCACATAAAAGAACGAACCCAATGAAAAAGAAGGAGGTGGAAGGAGAACCACTACAAGTAACGTTGCATTCTCAATATGAAGGAGAAGCCGTTTTCAGTGGTCAGATTAAGATCCGCTTTACACTCCGTAATGACTCTGTCAGTTCACAGGCCTTGCCTGGTGAAGACGCATCATGAAATGAAAACTGCTAACCATCCGCTGGTCGGGTAGTTACTCCCCCTCACGGCACGCTGCTGCTGAGGGGGAAAAGCTGGCTTTTCTCATTGTTGCTATTTTAAAGGTCATTACGTGGTTAATTTTGCCCCTCAGGCAATAATCTATTCACCGCAACAATGTTCCGCTTTTTGTGACTTTCCGGCAATAATCCCTCTTCTTCACTCCTGAGATTCGAAAAAAGGTTTAATCGGAAGTTTCTAGAGGGGAGGATTTTAAGCTTAAGTGGTGCGACCTTGGTTTCCCTTCTGACGGAGACCAAAGTTTGCAGCTACCGTGTTAAGTTCCCTGGTGTCGC
>NZ_KV792977.1:0-584 GCF_001808325.1 Klebsiella sp. HMSC16C06 | reverse complement strand
ACGGTCAGCGAAGGCGAGGTGGTGGTTAACGGCTTTGCCGCCCACGACCGGACCACCGACCTCAACAAGATGCGCGAAAGCGTCGGCATGGTGTTCCAGCGCTTTAACCTGTTCCCGCATATGACGGTGCTGGAAAACCTGATTATGGCGCCGATGAATCTGCGCAATATGCCGCGCCAGCAGGCGGTCGACCTGGCGGACGCCTTGCTGGCGAAGGTGGGCTTAAGCGATAAGCGCGACGCCTGGCCCTCGAGCCTGTCCGGCGGCCAGCAGCAGCGGGTAGCCATCGCCCGTGCGCTGGCGATGAAGCCGTCGATTATGCTGTTCGATGAGCCCACGTCGGCGCTGGATCCGGAGCTGGTGGGCGACGTGCTGGAGGTGATGAAAAACCTCGCCAGCGAGGGGATGACCATGGTGATCGTGACCCACGAAATGGGTTTTGCCCGCGAAGTGGCCGACCGGGTGATCTTCATCGACCAGGGCGTGATTCAGGAAGAGGGCAAGCCGGGGCAGATCTTCAGCGCGCCGAGCAACCCACGCACCGCCGCGTTCCTCAGCAAGGTGCTGTAAACCGAGCGGGCTGG
>NZ_KV792976.1:0-119138 GCF_001808325.1 Klebsiella sp. HMSC16C06 | reverse complement strand
ACCCGTAGGCCCGGCAAGCGCAGCGCCGCCGGGCAGGATGATGGCTCAGTCGCCAAAGAACCAGTAGCCGCTGTTGACCAGCGCTGCCAGCATGGCGAGGAATGACGGATCTTCCAGCGCATCGCCAAAATGGTCGGCGCGCAGCGTCAGATGGGTGGCTAAGGCGTCCAGCGCCGGGCGGTGCGGGGAGTTGATCTTCTCGCCATTGACGAACACCTCGCCGTCAATGCGCAGCACCCGCAGGCCGCCCAGGCGTTCCAGGGTATCGCCCTGCTGCAGGGCATCGTAAATCTCATCTGGCTGATACGGCGGCTCCGGCGGTGCGACGTCGAGCTCATGACGTGACTGGGTGATAAACTCGCCGAACCACTGCTTAAAGTGCTCCGGTTGGTTAATCAGACCCAGCATCATCTCGCGCAGGCGGTCGAGTTCGACGGGTAAAATATCCGCCGGATGGTCGCGGGACGGCACGTCCGGATCGGCGTAGCGCTGGCTGCCCAGTTCGCGCTGGAGAACGTAGTCGGCAAAGCCGCTGAACAGCTCGCGGGCATTCGGCGCGCGATAGCCGACCGAATAGTTGAGCGAATTTTCCAGTGAGTACCCCTCATGCGGGAATCCTGGCGGAATATAGAGAATATCGCCCGGCTCCATCTCTTCATCGATGATCGCCTCGAAGGGGTCAACCTGCAGCAGGTCCGGATGCGGGCAGTGCTGTTTCATCGGCACCTTTTCCCCGACGCGCCAGCGCCGACGGCCGGTGCCCTGAATGATAAACACATCATACTGATCCAGATGCGGACCGACGCCGCCCCCGGGTACCGAGAAGGAGATCATCAGATCGTCGATACGCCAGTCCGGCAGAGCGCGGAACGGATGCATCAGCGCCGCTGAGGGTTCATGCCAGTGGTTAACCGCCTGCACCAGCAGGGACCAGTTGTTTTCACTTAGGTGATCGTAGCTTTCGAAGGGACCGTGACTGACCTGCCATTTTCCATCCTGATGGCTGACAAGGCGGCTATCGACCTCGCTCTCCATGGCCAGTCCAGCCAGTTCGTCCGGGCTTAGGGGGTCGATAAAATTGGCGAAGCCGCGCTTCAGTACCACCGGCCGTTTTTGCCAGTAGCGTTCGATAAAGTCGGGCCAGTTAAGCGTTAATTGATAATCCATATTGATATTCCACTGCAGGTGTCTGACAGGGATTATAACGGATGCGGCGCCCCGGCGATGCAGGCGCCGTTAAAAAACTCAATGATTAACCCTGTTTATCTTCCATCAGCTGGCGGCCAAACACCACCTCCATGCAGGCGCCGCCGAGCAGGCTTTCGCTGGCGATAATCTCCCCGTCATATTGCTCGACGATTTCGCGGGCGACGGAGAGCCCCACACCCTGGCCGGGGCGCAGCGTATCTGCCCGCTGGCCGCGGTCGAAGACGGCGCGGCGCTGGCTCTGCGGGATCCCCGGGCCATCGTCTTCCACCAGAATATGCAGATGGCTGTCGGTGGTTTGGCGCACGGAAACCTCCACGAACTCCAGACAGTACTTACAGGCGTTATCGAGAACGTTACCCATCACTTCCATAAAATCGTTCTGCTCGCCGACAAAAGTGATCTCCGGCGAGATGTCGAGCGAGATATTGACCCCTTTGCGCTGATAGACCTTGTTGAGAGCGGAGGTCAGGCTATCAAGCAGCGGGGCGATCGGATGCAGCTCCCGGCTCAACAGGGTGCCGCCGCTGCGCATGCTGGCGCGATGCAGATAGTAACCAATCTGCTGCGAGATGCGGCTTATCTGCTCCAGCATCACCGGCTCCGCCTCGTCGACGCTGATCTTCTCGCCGCGCAGCGAGCGCAGGGTGCTCTGCATCACCGCCAGCGGCGTTTTCAGGCTGTGGGTGAGATCGGTGAGGGTGGTGCGGTATTTGTCATAGCGTTCACGCTCGCTGCGAACCAGGCGGTTAAGGTTGCTGACCAGCCGGGTCAGCTCGCGGGTGGTGTTGGGATTGAGCTTTTCGCGGTGGTGCTCCTCCAGCTCACGTACCTCTTTCGCCAGCGACTCGATAGGTCGCAGGCTCCACCATGCGGCGACCCACAGCAGGGGGATCACCAGCAGCAGGTTGGCGGCCAGCACGTAGATAAACCAGCTCCACACCATATAGCTGCGCTTGAGCTCCACCGGAATGGTATCGACCACCACAATGCTGAGCTGGGGCATTTTGCTGGTGGCCGGATAGAGGTTGATCGCCACCGAGTGGGTCATCTCCGAATCGTCGCCCTGCTCGCGGATGGCGTCCAGCTGTTCCTGAATCTCGTGGTTGTTGCGCAGCAGCATGCTGCTGCTGTCGACATCGGCTTCGATCTCATGGAAACCATTGCGCTTCAGCCATTCCGGTTGAATGCGTTTCGCCAGCCAGGGGACATCGCGCTGCGCCCACAGCAGTTTACCCCTCTCATCGTAGATAAGGGTCACCGTCGGGCTTTCCATATTCAGGTTTTCCGGGATATCGACGTCAATAGCGCCGTTCTCCCATTTCGCCAGCATATAAAAGAGATTGCTCTCGCCGCGCAGCAGGCGGAAGGTGGTTTTATCAAAGCTGACGCTGTAGCCCACCAGCGCCACCATGCCATAGGCCAGGGAGAGCACCAGCACGACCCCGGCGGTCGCCAGCAGGAAGCGAACCCGTAATGACAGGGGGAAGATATGCCGCAACAGTCCCTTCATCAGCGCAGTTCGAACAGATAGCCCTGGCCGCGCACCGTGGTGATGACGTCCTGCGGGTATTCAGCCTGAATTTTCTTGCGCAGCCGGCCCATCAGTACGTCGATGGTATGGCTCTCACGCAGTTCGGCATCCGGGTAAAGCTGGAGCATCAGGGAATCTTTGCTGACCACTTTGCCGCGGTTGCGGATCAGGGTTTCCATAATGGTGTACTCAAAGGCCGTCAGCTTGATCGGCTGATCGTTGACTGACAGCTCGCGCCGGGAGAGGTCGACCTGGAACGGCGGCAGGGAGATCACCTGTGAGGCCAGGCCGCTGTTGCGGCGCAGCAGCGCCTGCATGCGGGCGGCAACCTCTTCAATATGGAAAGGCTTGGTGACGTAATCATCCGCCCCGGCGCTCAGCACTTCCACTTTATCCTGCCACCCTTCGCGGGCGGTCAGCACCAGCACCGGCAGCGACACATCGTGGCTGCGCCAGCGGCGGATCAGCGATAGTCCGTCTTCATCCGGCAGGCCGAGGTCGACGATGGCGATATCCGGGAGATGTTCGCCCAGATAGTAGTCCGCTTCCCTGGCATCTTCCGCCGCATCGACCTGATGGCCCAGCTCCTGCAGCTGAACTTTGAGGTGGTGACGCAGCAGGGCGTTATCCTCAACCACGAGTACGCGCATGACTGTTCTCCCTTCCTGTGTTGATAGTAATCTGACGCTCATTATATACGCAAAATATAAACAGCTGTTAAATAAAGCTTTTTATACCAACGGCGCATAACACCGCCAGGCAGGTCAGCCTTCGGCGATGCCCTTTGCGCATAGTGCATGGAACTCCTTAATTCTATGCGTAATTTCAGCAAACGCCCAGCGGCAGAGCGCGGGCAGTGCGCGGGTTGGTGATGTTAATTTTTTGTGTAATAGTGCTGGGATCACCCCTCAATGACGCCGCAGGTTATCCATTATGTCTCAGCAGAAAAGTGCGGACTGGGTCAGGCTGGCGCAGTCGCCCAGTCAGACGGAACGCATCGAAGCCTTCTTCGGCGGCCACGGCTATGAGCCCCACCGGCATGATACCTATGCTATCGGCCAGACGATCGCCGGCGTGCAGAGCTTTCACTATCGCGGCGGACTCCAGCACAGCCTGCCCGGCGGAACGATGGTGCTTCACCCGGACGAAATACACGACGGCGAGGCGGGCACCGAGGCGGGGTTTCACTACCGCATGGTCTATATCGAACCGGCGCTGATCCAGAAGATACTCGGCGGCAGGCCATTGCCGTTTATCCCCGGCGGCCTGTCGGCGGATCCGCGCCTGCGTTGCGCCGCGCAGCCGTTGTTAAAAGCGGTCACGGACACCTTCGAGCCGCTGGAGGAAGAGGATGCTCTGTACGACCTGGCGCAGACCCTGGCTGTGGTCGGCGGGCAGCGTTCCCGTCGCCAGGCATTTGACTATCAGGCGGCGGAGAGGGCCCGGGAGTATATCCATGCCTGTTTTATGCAGGATATGACCCTCGACACCTTATCGCAGGTCAGCGGCCGGGACCGCTGGAGCCTGAGCCGGGATTTCAGAACGCTGTACGGCACCAGCCCGTGGCGTTACGTCATGATGCGCCGGCTTGATTTTTGCCGCCAGCGGATGCGCGCCGGGGAACGTCTGGTGGATATTGCCGCCGACGCGGGGTTTGCCGATCAGAGCCACATGACGCGCCAGTTTATCAGCCGCTTTGGTCTCTCTCCGGGCCGCTGGCTGCGGGCGATCCGCGGCTAGCGCGGTTCAGGTTGCACAATCGTTCAAGCGTGACCGCGGCGAGGCGAACTATGCTGACTGCCTTTATCACAAGGAGACAGCCCATGTATCAACTCGTTAATCTTGCTCAGAAATTTTCCCTGTTCAGCGAACAATGGCAGCCCAAAGTGGTGGCTGAGATGAACGACTATCAGTTCAAGATCGTGCGCATCGCCGGCGATTTTATCTGGCACAGCCACCCGGAAACCGATGAGACACTGATGGTGGTGGAGGGGGTATTACGCGTGGACTTCCGTGATGGGCACGTGCTGGTGAAGGCCGGGGAGATGATCGTCGTGCCGCGCGGGGTGGAACATAAGACCTCGGCGGAGACGGAAGCGAAGCTCATGCTGATTGAGCCGCGTGGCGTGCTGAATACCGGCCATGAGGGCGGCGAGCGGACGGCGGTGAACGACGTCTGGATCTGATTGCTTTCCGGCGACAAAACGCCCCTCTTTCCGGCGGAAAGAGGGGCAGGGCGATTATTTCAGCTCGTCAACCATGGTGGTTGCCCGACCAATATAGTTGGCCGGAGTCATCGCTTTGAGGCGCACTTTTTCGTCTTCCGGCAGGGCGAGGCTGTCAATAAACTGCTTCATCCCTTCCGCGTCAACGCGTTTGCCGCGGGTCAGCTCTTTCAGCTTCTCGTACGGTTTTTCGATACCGTAACGGCGCATCACGGTCTGGATCGGCTCAGCCAGTACTTCCCAGTTGTGATCCAGTTCGTCCAGCAGGCGATCCTGGTTCAGCTCCAGCTTGCTGATCCCTTTGAGGGTGGACTGATAGGCGATCAGCGCATAGCCGATTCCCACGCCGAGGTTACGCAGGACGGTGGAGTCGGTCAGGTCGCGCTGCCAGCGGGAAACCGGCAGTTTGCTGGCCAGGTGCTGCATGACCGCATTGGCCAGGCCGAGGTTGCCTTCGGAGTTTTCGAAGTCAATCGGGTTCACCTTGTGCGGCATGGTGGAGGAGCCGATCTCTCCGGCGATGGTCTTCTGTTTGAAGTGGTTGAGCGCGATGTAGCCCCACACATCGCGATCGAAATCGATCAGAATGGTGTTGAAGCGCGCGATGCAGTCAAACAGCTCAGCGATGTAGTCATGCGGCTCGATCTGGGTGGTGTACGGGTTCCACTGAATCCCCAGCGAGGTGACGAACTCTTCGCTGAACTGATGCCAGTCGACTTCCGGGTAGGCCGCGATGTGGGCGTTGTAGTTACCCACCGCGCCGTTGATTTTACCGAGGATTTCCACCTGGTTCAGCTGACGGTACTGGCGCTCCATACGGTAGGCGACGTTCGCCATCTCTTTACCCATGGTGGACGGCGTTGCCGGCTGACCGTGGGTACGGGAGAGCAGCGGCACATCGCGGTACTGGGTTGCCAGATCTTTTACCGCGTCAATCAGCTTGCGCCAGTAAGGCAGAACCACTTCGTCGCGGGCGGTTTTCAGCATCAGCGCGTGGGAGAGGTTATTGATGTCTTCAGACGTACAGGCGAAGTGAATAAACTCCGACACGGCGTGCAGCTCGGCGACGTCAGCGACTTTCTCTTTCAGAAAATACTCTACCGCTTTCACGTCGTGGTTAGTGGTGCGCTCGATGGTTTTGATGCGCTCCGCGTCTTCGACGCTGAAATCGGCGACGATTTTGTCAAGGAAACCGTTTGCGTCGGCAGCAAAAGCAGGAACTTCCTTGATCGCTGCGTGGGCGGCCAGTTTTTGCAGCCAACGTACTTCCACCTGAACGCGGAATTTCAGCAAACCGAATTCGCTGAAGATACCGCGCAGCGCGCTGACTTTATCGCCGTAGCGGCCGTCTACAGGGGAAACGGCGGTCAGTGAGGATAATTCCATAGATCACAACTCCGGGGTTAAATGAGCAAGAATTTGCTTTGCCTGGTTAACCAGACGATTACGGGAAAACATAAGCTGCAGACGTCCGCCGCCCACCTGATGCCAGAGCACCGCGGCGCGAATACCCGCCAGCAGCGCTGAGCGAACTTTCGCCTGCACCTGCGGGCTTTGCAGCACGGCAGGGGAGCCGGTCACCTGAATACGCGGCCCCAGCGGGCTTATCACGTCAACATAGATGCCTGCCATGGCGCTGAGCAGCGTTTCGGACTGCAGGTCAAAGTGTTCCAGTTGACGGTGCAGGCCGGCGATGCGGTTGCCGAGCGTGTCCATCGCCCCTTTACTGGCGGCGAGCTTGCGCTCCAGCACCATCAGGCTCAGGGTATAGCGCGTCAGTTCAGCATTGAGGCCCTGACGGCTGCTGGTATTGAGCACCCCGAGCAGCGTTTCAAGGCCGAGGCGAAGATTGGCTTCACTGCCACCGAACACCGCCAGCGTCGACTCGGGATCGAGGTCGATGATGCTGTTCAGCGACACATGCAGGGCATCGCTGTCGCAATGTCCCTGATGCGCCAGTTGCTGAACCAGTCGTGCCGCCTGGCAAACGCCAGCCAGCGCCAGCGTGATGTCATAGTAATTCTTCGCCACACATACTCCTTGTCAGCCGTCGGGGCGGTTCGTCCCGACGGAAATAACGCGCGTTCAGGACTGCAGAGGCAGTCGTTGTTCAATAATTCCGCCGCCGAGGCACACTTCACCCAGATAGAACACTGCGGACTGGCCCGGGGTGACCGCCGCGACCGGCTCATCAAAGCGAACTTCGATACGGTCTTCATCCAGCGCGGTGACGGTGCAGGGGATATCGGTCTGGCGATAGCGGGTTTTCACCGTGCAGCGCAGGGTGCCCTGCAGCGGTTCACGGTCAACCCAGTGCAGCTGTTGGGCAATCAGGCCGACGGACATCAGGCGCGGGTGGTCATGGCCCTGGGCGACGATAAGAATATTATTCTCAACGTCTTTATCCACCACGTACCACGGATCTTCGCTACCCTCTTTGGTGCCGCCGATGCCCAGCCCTTTACGCTGGCCCAGCGTATGGTACATCAGCCCCTGATGGGTACCGATCTCCTCGCCGTCGACGGTGAGAATTTTGCCCGGCTGCGCCGGCAGATAGCGGCCAAGGAAATCGCGGAATTTACGTTCGCCGATAAAGCAGATGCCGGTGGAATCTTTTTTCTTCGCGGTGATCAGATCCAGCTCTTCGGCGATCTTACGCACCTGCGGTTTTTCCAGCTCACCCACCGGGAACAAGCTCTGGGCAATCTGCTCGTGGCTAAGGGTATAGAGGAAGTAGCTCTGATCTTTGTTACCGTCGAGGCCACGCAGCAGCTGGCTTTTGCCGTCGACATCGGCGCGGCGCACATAGTGCCCGGTGGCGATGTAGTCGGCGCCGAGGTCTTCGGCGGCAAACTCGAGGAAGGCTTTAAACTTGATCTCTTTATTGCACAGAATATCCGGGTTCGGCGTGCGGCCGGCTTTGTACTCTTCCAGGAAGAGCTCAAAGACGTTGTCCCAATATTCGGCGGCAAAGTTAACGGTGTGCAGTTCAATGCCCAGCTTATCGCAGACCGCTTGCGCATCGGCAAGGTCGGCGGCGGCGGTGCAGTATTCCTCGCCGTCGTCTTCCTCCCAGTTCTTCATGAACAGGCCTTCCACCTTATACCCTTGCTGCAGCAGCAGGTACGCGGAGACCGAGGAGTCGACGCCGCCGGACATGCCGACGATCACTTTTTTCTGGCTTTCTGACATGGAAATACTCGCTACATTGAACTTCGAGGCGGCGTATTCTAGCACGCGCTCACCGTTCATTCACCCCCTGTGAACGGCCAGTTAAATGCGCCAATCAGCGACAGCGGCTGGCGCGGGTCCTGCAGGTAGCAGCGAATGCTTTCGGCAACCAGCGGCGAGCGCAGGTTCGGCGCGTTAAGAATTTCCTCAGCACTGAGCCACAGGCAGCGATCGATATCGCTGTCATGCGGTTCGGTGGCGCACAGATCGCTAAGTTCGATGGCGAACAGGAAGCGCAGAAACGGCGTGTTATCGGGAGCGACCCACTGGTGCATGCGGATGAAGTGCTGCGGCGTGGCGCGAATGCCGGTCTCTTCCCACAGTTCGCGTTCGGCGGCCTGCAGCAGCGTCTCATTGGCCTCCAGGTGGCCCGCCGGCTGGTTCCACAGCGCTTTGCCGTTAATGGTCTCTTCGACGATGAGGAATTTATCCTCGGCGTGAACCACGCAGGCAACGGTGACATGAGGTTTAAACATCGCTTTTCCTTTTTAGTTATTCGGCTTTACGCCATTCGCCGTTGGCCAGCCCGTCAAGCGTATAGCCGCCCATGGCGTAGCGGATCAGACGCAGGGTGGGGAAGCCGACGTGGGCGGTCATCCGGCGCACCTGGCGGTTACGTCCCTCGTAAAGGGTGATTTTCAGCCAGCGGGTGGGGATCGATTTGCGCTCGCGAATAGGCGGGTTGCGCGGCCACAGCCACGCGGGCTCCTCCACCACTTCCACGCCTGCAGGCAGGGTGGGGCCATCATTGAGCGTGACGCCGTCGCGTAGCGCGGCCAGCGCCTCGGGCGTGGGTTCGCCTTCCACCTGGACGTAGTAAATCTTGCCGGTGCGTTTACCCGGCTGGGTTAGCTTCGCCTGCAGCGCGCCATCGTTGGTCAGCACCAGCAGGCCTTCGCTGTCGCGGTCAAGACGACCGGCGGCGTAGACGCCCGCGACGGGGATAAAATCTTTCAGCGTGCTGCGCCCGGCTTCGTCGGTAAATTGCGGCAACACATCATAGGGTTTATTGAACAAGATCACAGTTTTTGGCTGGCGTTCTTTACGTTGTCTGGTGACTTGTTGTGTGCTGAATCGCTCAACGCGATGTTTTCTAAATGAAGTTTTCTGCATGGTATTTTCAGGCTCTATCAATTGCCGCATTATAGCCTAATTACGAATGCCTTTCATGGACGCAAACATTCAGGTAGTATTGACATGCTCATTACAAATTATTAACAAAAAATTGCTCAAACCGATTCGCACTACAGGCAGGAAGGCGACACGGACGCGATAGCTCCGCTTAGCGGGAAAACCCGGTACGCTGGAGCTGGCCGACTCAGCCAACACCAGGCTCGCGTGAAGAGGGAAGAGCAGAACCAGAAGCGCTCGAAGGAGAGGTTAATGGAAAGCAAAGTAGTAGTTCCGGCGGAAGGTCAAAAAATCACCCTGCAAAACGGCAAACTGAACGTCCCTCACAATCCGATTATCCCGTTCATTGAAGGTGATGGTATCGGCGTTGACGTTACCCCAGCGATGCTGAAAGTGGTTGATGCCGCCGTTGAGAAAGCCTATAAGGGCGAGCGTAAAATTTCCTGGATGGAAGTTTACACCGGTGAAAAATCGACCCAAGTCTATGGCCAGGATGTCTGGCTGCCAGCTGAAACCCTCGATCTGATTCGTGACTACCGCGTTGCTATCAAAGGTCCTCTGACCACCCCAGTCGGCGGCGGCATCCGTTCTCTGAACGTGGCGCTGCGCCAGGAGCTGGACCTCTACGTCTGCCTGCGTCCGGTACGTTACTACCAGGGCACCCCGAGCCCGGTTAAGCACCCTGAACTGACCGATATGGTTATCTTCCGTGAAAACTCAGAAGATATCTATGCCGGTATCGAGTGGAAAGCCGACTCTGCTGAAGCAGACAAAGTCATCAAATTCCTGCGCGATGAGATGGGCGTGAAGAAAATTCGCTTCCCGGAACATTGCGGTATCGGTATCAAGCCGTGCTCTGAAGAAGGCACCAAACGCCTGGTTCGCGCCGCGATTGAATACGCGATCACCAACGATCGTGATTCCCTCACTCTGGTGCACAAAGGCAACATCATGAAGTTCACCGAAGGTGCGTTCAAAGACTGGGGCTACCAGCTGGCTCGCGAAGAGTTCGGCGGCGAGCTGATCGACGGCGGCCCGTGGGTGAAAATCAAGAACCCGAACACCGGTAAAGAGATCGTGGTGAAAGACGTGATCGCCGATGCGTTCCTGCAGCAGATCCTGCTGCGTCCGGCGGAATACGACGTTATCGCCTGTATGAACCTGAACGGCGACTACATCTCTGACGCGCTGGCGGCACAGGTTGGCGGTATCGGTATCGCCCCGGGCGCCAACATCGGTGACGAGTGCGCGCTGTTCGAAGCGACTCACGGTACTGCGCCGAAATATGCTGGCCAGGACAAAGTGAACCCGGGCTCCATCATCCTGTCCGCAGAGATGATGCTGCGCCACATGCAGTGGTTCGAAGCCGCAGACCTGATCGTCAAAGGCATGGAAGGCGCTATCGCCGCCAAGACCGTGACCTATGACTTCGAACGTCTGATGGAAGGCGCTAAACTGCTGAAATGTAGCGAGTTTGGCGACGCGATCATCGCGAACATGTAATCTGGCCCCCAGATTATGTCAGAACGGGAACTTGGTGGTTCCCGTTTTTATTATTAGTTTTCGAACGGTTATCAAAATTTTATCAAAACAAGTTATCAAAACCCCTCCCGAAAAACCTCATAAGGCCACCGTTGTCCACCCCTTCCCTCGATCATCATGGTACCTATCCGTTTGTTGTTGAGTTTTATGTCCAAGTAAATCTTTCGTGTTTATACCCTGGGCTTTATATAACCGCTCGGAAAGCGATCTTTGTTCATGGAAAGTTGCCGGGGTACCTTGTCCCCAGTCAATATCTGCACTGCCTCTTGCCTTGCTGAAATTCATGGTCAGTGTTCTGGGTTTCACCTGTGCTCCTCGCTCAGCCTGTGAGGTGGTTCTAAAGAAATGAACCAAATAAGGGCTTACTGCATAATCCCGGCAACGACTGATTACATCTCGGAGGCTCCAGTTGATTGCGTTGCAACGCAGAGCTAATGGTATAGCGATTTTGCTTCCGGTTTTCTCTTGCTCAACGTGTAGATGATCGTCCCAGATGTCCGAGAATTTCATACGGGATATATCACCTAGTCGCTGTCCTGTTACTATGGCTAAAAGCATGGCGTTCCCCATGTATTTGTGATTTTCATCGGCTATATCAAAAATCTTTTGCCATTCCTCAAGAGTGAGGCGCTGGCGAGTGATCTTTCTACGAGGTTGTTTAGTTGCTAGTGCAGGGTTATAACCAGGAGGTACTTCTCCCGCATGCTGAGCTTCTTTAAAAACATCTATTAGGACAGAGCGAATGACCTGAGCCATTCTGGGTTATCCCTCCGCTAAATATTCATCAAGAATTTGCGCAACATCTCGAACATTGACAGCGGATATTAATTTCATTCCTACCCGCTCCTTAAGCAGAGATACTGGTTTTGCTTTTTGTTTGATAGTGTTTTCTTTAATATCTCCGGACTTTAATCTTTCCTGCTGAATCTTCCAGTAACGTTCAAGCCAGGTGTTAGTTGATATTGATTTTCCTGAGCTGGTGGAAATTCTGTCAGTGATTGCCATTATCTGGCGGGTTTGTTGTTCCGCCAGTCTTTTATTTGCTTCAATAGCTATTGCCGTGGCCTCTGCTTCATCTGTTCCTAGACTATGAAACTTACCAGTTATCGGGTGCTTATAACGCCAGTATACTTTATTAACCTTTCTACTGTAGAGCGGGTATAAATTTGGAATAGATATATTATTTTTAAGTGGTCTGGCAGCCATCGTTCAAAATCCTCTGCAAAAGAACAGGGTCGCTTTTCTTTACTACAGGAGTGGTCAATGTACCGACCAACTCAGCATCCTCCCTGACGCGCCAGAATCGACCTTCTTTTTTGGCTGGGGGAGAAAACATATTCTGTTTAGCATAATTCCTGAGAGTGGAAACGCTTGGAGGATTGCTTCTATATTTCTCGTTTGCCCACTCTTCAAGGGTTAACATCTGAAGCATGTGTTTTACCTCATTATGGCCCATTGCTGGGCCAGTAACCGCGCAAGAGTCAATGAACGTAGACAACATGTCATTTGTCGTCCCTGCCGGTACTGGCGACGCTGTTCTGCGATATGGCTGTTACCTAGGCCGTAACGGACAGATGGTATTAACCATCCTCTCAAGATTCGACGCCTTCGCCGCGCGCAATAACAACGTAATTAGAGCTGCATCATCTGCTTAAATCATGGCCCCGCTAGGGGCCTTTTCTTTTTCCAGGGAAAACCATCCAGGAGGAACTTTATTATGGCTATGTATGAAGTCGGCACCGTCACGGGTGCAGCGTCGCAGGCACGGGTGACAGGTGCGACAACAAAATGGTCACAGGAGGCGCTGGGGATACTGCCCGGGTCGATTCTGGTGGTCTACCGCAGCGGTAGTGCTGACCTGTATGCGATCAAATCTGTGGACAGCGACACGCAACTGACGCTGACCCGGAATATCACCACCGCATTTTCCGGTGCCTGTTACGGCATTATTACCGCTGAAACCGCCAGCACCTCGTCGTTTGCTAACCAGCTGGCCAGCGCATTTGCATTCTGGCGTAGTGTGGTGGAGGGCTGGTCGATGGCCCTGACCGGCAGCGGCGATATCACCCTGACTGACCCGATCACCGGAAAGCAGGTGACCGTACCGGCGATAGCCGGGATGGCGAAGGCATCGGATCTTAACGCACTGGCAAAACTCACTGGAGGAAACGACCTCGACGGCTCGCAGGTTATAACCAGCGATAATGCCGGTTTTATTCTTGGCAGGAACAACGATATTGGACTGGTCAAAAAATCAGGCACCTACGGGAAGCTGATGGTGGGCAGCGGAACGCGCTTCAGCGTGGTGAAAGGAAATAAGGCGACCATCAGCCCTGAAGATACCCAGACGGAGATTATGGGGGTCGATAGCGCCGGCAATATGGCTGTTCCGGGCAACATCAGCGCGGGGAAATATTTTGCGCAGGCCATTGAGCTATCGATGAGTACGCCATACATCGACTTTCATTTCAACGATAGTACCGCCGATTACACAACACGGCTTATCGAGAACGTAGCAGGTGAGCTGACTCTCGAAGGGGCCTTTATGTGTAAAAAGCATCTATACGCCTGGGGAGCACTCATGGCGAGAAGCGTTGCCCCGAGCAATCCAGCGAATGGACAACTGATCACCGGCGCACCGTTCCAGTCGATGATTCAAGGGCGTGGCGGCTTTGGCGATGCCCGTGGTGCGGTAGCAAACTATTATGTTGAGGAGTCTGTGGGTTCGGAGCACAGGGCGGTTGTCTATCTCGATGATTATGGCCGAACTGATGCATGGATCTTCCGTGCTGGCGGCACCATTTCCACTGGCAAAGGGGACGTCCTGACCACCGGCTCAGACGTGCGGCTTAAAGAGGATTTTACGGAATCTCGGGAAGGTGCCTCCAGGCGCATTAACGCGCTGGGGGTATGCGAGTTCAACATGAAGGGTGAAACGCGCCGGAGGCGTGGATTTATCGCCCAGCAGGCTGAAAAAGCTGACGATCTGTATACTTTCCTCGGCATCGAGCAGGAGATTGATGGCGAAAAATTCAGAGTGATGAATGTGGATTACACGGCAATCATCGCCGATTTGGTGACCGTGGTACAGGATTTGCTTAGGCGAGTTGACGCCCTAGAAAGTTGAGGAGCATAAAAAATCCCCCGGAGGCACTTGCCGGGGGCAACTGAAACGACATTAATTGCTGTGTACATCACAGAATAATTTGAAGTAAACGATAAGTAAGTTCAAGTAAACTTCTACTGGTCAGATGTTGTGTCGTTTTTTAATAACCTACCAAAATTAATAATGCAATAGTGCTAAATCCTGTTGGGTTTTCATGTTTAAGGATTTAAAACTAAAGTATTACTTTCCATCAGATAGAAATCATAAAGATAGATTCAGGGTAATGGATGCTAAATATTATTATTGACACGTTTATAATTAATTGAGGTGCAATCTTGTAATTTTTACACCCATGTTATAAATTTGTAATGCAGGGCGGTTTTATCTTGTTATTTAGTGGGTTGTAGTGATATCGGTTCTTAGCGATTTTTAATAGGCTTTCTATGTTAACAAATTTCCCGGATGAAAAATACATTTCTGATAGAAATTCATCGTTTATTAAACGAGTATATTTTTTACGTCAGATAGGTGTCGTTCTTTGCTTTCTCCCTATATACTCTGTCCTCCAGGAGCAGTCACATCAAAAAATAACAATAGCCTTGTTAATTCTTAATGCACTCATCTGGCCATCGGTTGCTTATCTGGCAAGCATGATGTCGAAGGATATGCTGGGTACTGAAAAAAAGAATATGATACTTGATTCATTCTGGGCTGGTATCTGGATAGCCGTAATGCAAGTTAGTCCAATTCCATCATTATTCATAATTTCAGTTCAAATAGCTGATCGCTATGCTGCTGGTGGATGGAAAATTTTAAAACCAGCATTAACGTGTATGATGATTAGTTTCCTGACAGTTTGGTTAGCAAATGATTTCAGATATACGATTGAATTCAGTACCCGAACGGTATTGCTTTCTTTACCCTTGGCAACCTGCTATCCCATTGTATTGAGTGTAGTTTCAAGACATTTATCTATAAAGTTGAGGAAAAGAAGGGAGTTACTGGAAAAGCAGGCCCTGATGGATCCTGGTCTAGATCTTCCAAATCGCCGTTTTTTTGAGCAGAAAATGGAAAGTGCTTTTCGTGCGACGCGTAAAAAAAGAATTCATTCATATCTTATGCTCATTGATGTTGATAATTTTAAAAAAATTAATGATACCTATGGTCATGAAGTAGGCGATGCGGTGTTATCTCGTATATCAACAATATTACGAGAGTGCGCTGGTGTGAAGGACGTGCCAGCAAGGATTGGTGGCGATGAGTTGGCTATTATTGTTAACAACAGTAATAACAAGCTTGTTATAGCTATGGTTCATTTAATTCAAAAAAATATTAAAGATCTTTCATTGCCTTCCCACAAAGATATGTACTGTACTGTCAGTATCGGTATTTCTTGTGCAGAAAATAAAGAATCAATCATCGAGTGGATCAAAGAGGCTGATGAAATGCTATATGAAGTTAAACGTAACGGAAAGAATGGATATTGCATGCCAAATAATTGAAGAAGATATGATTTCTTTTCTCATGATTTTATACATATATATGTTTAAGAACGTTTATTATCCACAATTATAACAAGGATAAATCTCTTCGAAACCATAAGCGCCTTTCAACTTACATTGGACATCTGCCACCCAAGTCATTCGCGTAATGCAACTATCTGATCCAAATAGCTTTAATATTGAAATCATGTTTCTTTTTTAACCTTCCTTTTCATTTGATTTGAATGATCGATCGATACTCAAAGTATGATAGTTTTTGCCTATCATTAGATCGTTATCGATCATTTTAAACTATTTCTCTTTCATATTTAATTATGACACGATTAGGATTATTCTTAGTTCCGGTGTTTTTTTAATGATAAAGAACAGTGTGGAAATAGAATCCTGTAGATTTGTTTTAGAACCATCTTACAAAAAAGATGGTTCTGTACATTCTTGGGAAATTCTCACGAAAAATGTTAAAAAAAAGAATGCTAATGGTTACCTTGCTAATGAAAGTGCTTTTTGTTTCAGCACACTAAGTGACAAAGAAAAAATCGATTTGTTTAATAAACAGATATTGACAATTGAAGAAATTGATGCTTCTAAATTGAAGTTAAAGCCAGTTTCGTTGAATGTTGACAGCCTAATTAGCGATTATATCTTGAATGATAAATATATTAGCGATTACTTAAAAAAACAAAAAAACATTGCCTTTGAGATTAACGAAGAGTTTCATGAATTTAATACTAAATGCTGTATGATTGACTTAAAGTGTCTTTCGAAATTGTGTCCAGTATGGCTGGATGATTTTGGGAGGGGTTTAACAAGTATTACAATTATTCAGATGTTTAATTTTGAATGTATAAAAATCGATAAAGATTATTTCTGGGAAATACAGTATGAGAGTAAATTATTTAAGATATTAAATGAAGTAAAATCATACTGCAATTTCGTAATTGTTGAGGGAGTTGAGACAATAGAACAAAAAAATAAAGTACATTCTGTTGTTGATTGCGCTTGCCAGGGAAGGTTGTGGATGAGCGATTACTATTATGTCGAGATTTAAAATAAATGATAACAAAAGATAAAAAATGTCCATTTTGTGGTGCATATTTAATTGCTGAGGACCACTGCCAAAGTTGCCATGCATTTCAGATTAAAGGATATGTATCAAGAGACGCTCGCACAAGAATTAATTTGGTATCTATCGGCACGTCTTTACTGGTTGCGCTCTTTGGAATCTTAGTTGTGTTTCTGGTATCTTTCGGTATCGGTGCATATATTGCTATAATTGCGTTTTCTCTTGTTTTTTATTTTATTATGAAAAAGATTCTGTATTTAAAAGAAGAGAAAAAAGGGAAGATGGTTTGGAAAAGAGCAATAATCACATGGTAGATAATTATTAAAATAATATTATAGTGATGGTGCTTTCAATGAAAGCCTCGAATTTCGAGGCTTTTTTATAGTATTTTTATAATGCTTTCAAAGCATGAATTAGAACATCCGAAATATTTAACCCGACTCACAGGGAGTGAGTATTATTGGCTAATAATTCACCCTCCAGATGAGCTGAAAAACTCAAAGCCAGTTATCAAAACTGAAAATATACTAATGAATTTCAATAGGTTAGGGCTTAGGCTAAAAACATTAACCACATATCAAAAACACCTATTTTTCTTTTTAAATCAATAAGTAATGATGTTGTTAGTTAACTACTGCTGCGCCACATGCAGTGGTTCGAAGCCGCAGACCTGATCGTCAAAGGCATGGAAGGCGCTATCGCCGCCAAGACCGTGACCTATGACTTCGAACGTCTGATGGAAGGCGCTAAGCTGCTGAAATGTTCAGAGTTTGGCGACGCTATCATCGCGAACATGTAATCCCGTTGGTGGATTAAGTAAAAGCGGGAGTCGATGGGCTCCCGTTTTTTTTGATTTTCAGTCAATGATTCCCCCAGGTGCTCATCGGATCGTGTAGTGACAGATATCCTGCTGCACGACATCAACCAGTTCAATGCTGCCTTTCTAACTTAAGTATTTGCCATGACCGGGTTATGAACTCAGAAAGATATCAGGTTAGGAAATATCTTGGCAGTTTGCCATTACCAGAAGTGTATATATAGAATCTCTTTTTCTTTAAAAAGAGATTGATAGCGAAAAAGAATGCGTTGTATAGGTAAAATTCCCTAAAAATCTTGTTCTTCTAATTTTCTTCAATACAATGAAGAAGTCTTACTTTATCTATACAAACTCTAATTCATACATCAAGGAGAGATACTATGGCAGTCCAAACTTATAAGGAATTAGCAGAAATATATGCTGCTCGCATATCTAAATGTAAAGATGGAGATATGCGAGTGATAGAATTGAATAAAATCTGGATGGAAATTCAGACTTTAACAGTAGATGGAAACCCTCTTACTGAGCATCAACGGGTTCGTATGCTCGAAGAGCTAAAAAAGGCCCTGACGGACCTGGGGTATGACGATGATGTTATCGCCCTTGAACACTACAGTGGTAGGGAGGATTATGAGGCGTTAGCTAAATCAGGCTCATCCATTAGCAATGATGAAATACTAGCAATGATGAGAATGGTAGCAAAAGGACCGAAACCATGAATCAAGAACAATTAAATATTGTAACGCTAACGCTGTCATGTATAGCTTTGGTGGCTTCTATCTATTCAGCACTTCAATATCGCAATGCAAACGTTATTTCCAAAAGAGCGCTGAAGTTACAGGAAGCTGCTCTCGAAAGTCAGATTACAAATAGTATTGCTACTGCAACAGTACAGCTGCGCGAGGCATTGATGAAATACGCAGAAGCTGATAGCTCTGCTGTCAACTATCCAATCATCAGCAAAAATTATAATTCAGCACAAGAAACTTGGCTCAATGCATATGATCAAGCCTGTATGAGTTATCGTGAAGGAAAACTAAACAAGGAAACGTTTAAGAAAACTTATCACGTTCCAATCAGAGAGTTGTACGAAGATAAGGAGTTGCAGTTTTTCTTCAGTCCTGCTGACACATCTAAATATCAGTCAATTATATCGGTTTACCGGGAATGGGAAACCTATCATCGCTGACAGTTTCGACAAGAGTCGGGATTTGGCAAGTTATTGTTTTTAGATTGAAATATAAAAAATTAATCTTACTGAACAGGTTTAACTTATTGATTTTAAATTTATTATAGAAGAGGTAGTGAAACATATTATTTGTTTCTGGTTAGGAATGAGCACAGATTAGCTTATCCTCACATGGTGCCCTTAATCCCCCGTCACACGTTCCCCGACATAGAGGTGCGGAATTTATGCGGACATGCAAACAGATGCACCAAAGTTAGAGGGGGAGTTCGGGGAGAAAATGCAGGTTAAAACCGCGCCGAACGTTAAGGCGCCAAATGGGTGACTGAAAAGCAATACGCTATCCGCTCACTTTCAGATTAAACAGCCGGGACAACGCCGCTCTGCCGCTATCCGTCACTTGCACTTCCCGATATCCCGGCGTGCAGGTTATCCATCCTTTCTGCTCAAACAGTGCCATCAGCGCCGATCCGGCGTCACCGCCCAGATGAAAACGTCTTTCACTCCAGTCAAGACAGGGACAGCAAGGCTTACGTCGCGGGCGGGTGTTCAGTACTGCGCCAAGGCGTTCAAGCTGGGCTTTACCGGCTGATGTCAGGGCCAGGCCATCGGCCGCCAGCCATTTTTCCCGCAGCATAAACTCATAAATGTTCACCGCCAGCTCGCCCGCCAAATGGTCGTAGCAGGTGCGTGCGTAACGAAGGTTAACCGGCGTGCTGGGGAGAAGCGTCTTATGCGCCTGCATAGAGACGCCCATCAGGTTTTCCAGCAGCGCGGCGATATGCGCGCCCGCCAGGCGGTAATAGCGGTGACGCCCCTGCGCGAGACACACCACCAGCCCGTTGCTGAGCAGTCGGGCAAGATGTCCGCTGGTGGTGGAGGCAGACACCTCGGCAACCGTACTGAGTTCGGTTGCCGTCCATGCGCGCCCATCCATTAGCGCGCATAGAATACTGACCCTTGACGGGTCAGAGAGGGCGGAGGCCACCATCGCCATAGCGGTTTCCAGCGCCTCCTCTGGCTCACTGTCTTGCTGCGTTTTCAGGAGATTCATTCAGAAAGTATGGCCCATTTTTTGGTCACTTCCGCAGCCCGGGTGTCATCATCGGTAATGAGAATGAGCCGGTTACGGTGGTCGCTGTACTGTACCAGAATATTAATGCCATTGCGGGCAAGGGTGTCTGCGATGTCGCCCAGTTCCCCTGGTCGTTCCTGAGGTAACTTTCTGATCAGAGGACGGCATACACTGCTGACGGCAAAGCCGGCCTCGGTCAGTACCCTGCGGGCTTTCTCACCGTCTTCCACCAGAAAATGCGCATGTCCGGCCTCAGGCGTGGTGAATACGCCGCCGCCTTCGAGCCCCACGCCGTTGTTACCCAGCGCCATACCCATTGCGCCAAGCGAGCCCGGCGTGTTGCTGAGAATCACGTGGATGTCATACATCTGGCTGTGCTCCCCGATCCGATGCGTAATCCCGGAACACGCGGGCAACGCGTATTCTGTAGTATGAAAAAATCGATGCTTTGCCTTCGCGCTGGGCAGCCAGATGCCGCTCATTTTGCTGCCAGTTGGCCACCGATGCTTCATCTTCCCACCAGGATAGCGAGAGGATTTTGCCGGGCGTACTCAGGCTCTGAAAGCGCTCAATGGCAATAAACCCCGGCGTGTCTGAAAGCAAAGGCGTCAGCCCGGCCGCCAGCTGTAAATATCTTTCCTGTGCTTCTGGTAAGGCGTCGGCTTCAAAAAGTACCGCAATCATCAGTGTGCTCCGTGGTGAATGTCCCCGCAGTCTACTGACGGCCCGAGCAGGATGCTTCGGTGGGCAGCGAAGTATGCCTGTAGGCAGATAAGCGATGGTAATGGCAGTTTGCCAGTATATTTTCGCGCTTGTGAACGGCAAAAAAAGAAAGCGTTTGATGCCCTGGTGCGACTTGCGGCCTTATGGTTTGAACAGGCCAGAGCAATAGCCGTGCAGCCGCGCCGTCATGCAGTCCCGGCAAAAAGTACACTCGAACGAGCAGATAAACGCCTCGGGTGAGTCTGGCGGCAGATCTTTATCACAGCATTCGCAATTCGGGCGTAACTCGAGCATTAACTTCTCCTGTGGTTAACGGCTGTATCAGCGACGGCGGGTCAACGCATGCTGTTTTTATATCACGGCCCGGACTGGCTGCCGAGAAGGGCGGATTAACTTCCGCCTCAAAGCGTTGCCTTCCCGGGCTGCATCCCCGGCACAAGGATGACTTTGCGGCATGCCTCTTCGCGTTTCTCAAAGATCTGATAGCCGCGCGCGGCCTCCTCCAGCGGCATATGGTGAGTGACGATCTCCTCCGGGGTGAGCAGCCCTTGCTCAATTAGCGCCAGCAGGTCCGGCAGCCAGGCATGGACGTGGGTTTGCCCCATCCTGAAGGTCAGTCCCTTATCAAAGGCATCACCAAACATAAACCCATGAATGAAACCGGCGTAAACCCCGGGCACGCTGACGATACCGCCGCGGCGCACGGCGGCGATGCACTGACGCAGGGCTTTTCCGCTGCTGCCCTCGATTTTCAGGTTGCTGAGGACGGTTTCCGTGAGGCTGCCTTTCGCCTCGAAGCCCACGGCGTCAATCACCGCGTCGACGCCGCGATGTCCCGGCGTGTTATCGATAATCCACTGCGCCGGGTCGTCATGGGTGTCGAAGTTTATCGGGATCGCGCCATAGCGTTGCTGCGCGAAATCGAGTCGGTAATCGTTATGATCGATGATAAATATCTGCTCTGCGCCATTGAGCCTGGCGCAGGAGGCGCACAGCAGCCCTACCGGGCCGGCGCCAAAAATAGCCACGCTGCTGCCGGGTTTGACCTCGGCGTTTTTTACTGCCTGCCAGGCGGTGGGCAGAATATCTGACAGAAACAGCACCTTTTCATCGGGTAAGGTGTCAGGCACTTTAAATGGACCGGTATTGGCTTTGGGGACCCGTACATATTCTGCCTGGCCGCCCGGGATGCCGCCGTACAAATCGCTATAGCCAAACAGGGCCGCCGGTGGCGAAATGCCTTTTCGGTTGAGTGTCGCCCCCTGGCCGCTATTGGTGCTTTCGCAGGCGGCATACTGCTGCAGGCGACAAAAGAAGCAGTCTCCGCAGGCGATCACAAACGGGATAACCACCCGGTCGCCTTTGCGGACCGCGGTGACCTCGGAACCCGCTTCCACCACTTCCCCCATAAATTCATGGCCGAAAATATCGCCGTGGTGCGTGCCGGGGATCTTTCCGCGGTAAAGATGGAGATCGGAACCGCAAATCGCCGTCGCGGTGACGTGCAGTATAATATCGTCCGGCGCCTCAAGGGCCGGGTCGGGCATGGTGTCGACGCTGACATGATGGGGACCATGATAAGTGAGTGCTTTCATTGCATATTCTCCTGGAGAGAACGGCTGACCGCATCAGGCGCAAAGGCATATTGACCTGACGCGATGGCCACCGATAAACCACCGTAAAAATAAAGCGTAGAGTACAAGTAATGGAACTGCGTGATATTTCAGTTGTTGGGTGTGTTTTACGTTTCGCTTATTTCACGTTTGGTTTGTTGGGTTATTTGCATATTCGGATGAAGAAGGCTAGCCTTAATCAGGCATGATATTCGCTCCATTTTTTTATTTGATAGCCGCTCCCCCAGCGGCTTTTTTTATTGGTTATCTTTAGAAAAGTTCTGAATTTCATGCCGACGAAGCCTCGCCGCGCCGCTTCGTTATATACCTCAACAGGAGTACTCCGATTGTATCGATAATACGAGGTCTGCAGGTATTATTTCCCCGCACACAGTAAGTTAGCGGTGATGTGCCGTCTGGTTATTTTTAATGTGTGTTGTAGAATTATTCCGAATTACTGCTGAAAGACGTCGGGAAAACGGAATAATAATTTGACTAACCAGCATTACCCGCTAGAGTTAAATATCGAACGACGAGTGATACGGAATATTTTCGTATCGTACTGACATAACCGATATACATGAGGTGAAATATGGCAGAGCATCGTGGTGGTTCCGGTAATTTTGCTGAAGACCGTGAAAAAGCTTCTGAAGCAGGTCGTAAAGGTGGTCAGCACAGCGGCGGGAACTTTAAAAATGATCCGCAGCGTGCGTCCGAAGCGGGTAAAAAAGGCGGACAAAACAGCCACGGCGGTGGCCGCAAGTCCGATAATTCCTGATTATCTTTTTCCTTGCACCCTGAAGTGAAAGTATCTCCTGCGAGTCTGTATAGACTCGCAGTTATTTTCTGACTCCAGAAGGTATTTCTATGAATATGAAAAGCATTGAAGATGTATTTATTCACCTGCTCTCAGATACCTACAGCGCAGAGAAACAATTAACCCGCGGGCTGGCTAAACTGGCCAGAGCGGCGTCCAGTGAAAAACTCAGCGCGGCGTTCAATGCTCATCTCGAAGAAACCCAGGGCCAGATTGAACGTATTGACCAGATTATTGAGCAGGAATCCGGCCTGAAAATCAAACGCATGAAATGCGTGGCCATGGAAGGATTAATCGAAGAGGCCAATGAAGTCGTTGAGAGCACGGAAAAAAATGAGGTACGAGATGCTGCGCTAATTGCCGCTGCGCAAAAGGTCGAGCATTACGAAATTGCCAGTTACGGCACCCTGGTCACCCTGGCAGAACAGCTGGGCTATAAAAAAGCGGTCAAATTGCTGGCCGAAACGCTGGAAGAAGAAAAGCAAACCGACGTTAAATTAACCGATTTGGCGGTAGGTAACATTAATAAAAAAGCGGAAAAATAAACGCGCTCTGACACGAGGAAATGACCATGAATCACGTTGAACATTATCATGACTGGCTACGCGATGCGCATGCCATGGAAAAGCAGGCAGAATCCATGCTCGAATCGATGGCTGGCCGTATCGATAATTATCCGGATCTCCGTGCCAGAATTGAACAGCATATTAATGAGACCAAACGGCAAATTACCGTGCTGGAAGAGATCCTCGACCGCAACGACATTTCGCGCTCGGTGATTAAAGATTCGATGAGTAAAATGGCGGCTCTCGGCCAGTCCATCGGCGGAATGTTTCCTTCCGATGAAATCGTCAAAGGCTCGATCAGCGGGTACGTCTTCGAGCAATTTGAGATCGCCTGCTACACCTCTCTGCTGGCGGCGGCTGAAAAAGCGGGCGACACCGCCTCCATCCCGGCTATTGAGGCTATCCTGGCGGAAGAGCGGGAAATGGCCGACTGGCTGATCAAACATATTCCTCAGACCACGGAGCAGTTTCTCCTGCGTTCAGATGCTGACGGCGTAGAAGCGAAAAAATAACCCAGGAGGCAGGCCTATGTTTCGTCATGTGAAACAACTGCAGTATACCGTGCGCGTTGCTGAACCCAATCCGGGGCTCGCGAATTTACTGCTCGAACAGTTTGGCGGTCCTCAGGGCGAGTTGGCCGCCGCGTGTCGTTATTTCACCCAGGGATTAAGCGATGACGATCCTGGCCGCAAAGATATGCTAATGGATATCGCGACAGAGGAGCTGAGCCATCTGGAGATCATTGGCACCCTGGTCGGCATGCTGAATAAAGGCGCCAAAGGAGCCCTGGCGGAGGGCACCGAGAGCGAGGCGGAACTTTATCGTTCACTCACTGCCAACGGCAATGACAGCCATATTACCTCGCTGCTGTACGGCGGCGGTCCCCCGCTGACCAACTCGGCGGGCGTGCCGTGGACGGCGGCCTACATTGATACTATCGGCGAACCCACCGCCGACCTGCGGTCGAATGTCGCGGCGGAGGCGAGGGCGAAGATCGTCTATGAACGCCTGATCAACGTGACCGACGATCCCGGCGTGAAAGACGCGCTGGCGTTCCTGATGACCCGCGAAGCGGCGCATCAGCTCTCTTTTGAGAAGGCGCTGCAGTCGATTCGCAACAACTATCCTCCGGGCAAACTGCCGCCCATTAGCGAGTACGCTAACACCTACTACAATATGTCTGAAGGTGGAGAAGTACGCGGCAGCTGGAACAGTGACAAACACTTCGATTATGTCAAGGATCCGCAGCCGGCCGTGGATGGCGGAGATGGCGGCGCTACTGTCGGCCTGACGCCAGAGCAGGAAGCGCTGTGCAAAGCGATGCTGAAGCGAACGCAGTCTGACCCGCAGGGCGATCCTTTGACCGGCGCCGAACTCGGCGCCGGTAAGCAAAACACTTCCTCATCGGCTAAGTGATGTTCGCATGAGCCCCGGCTGCGGCCGGGGCGATTCACAATGATGGGTGTGGAATATGTTTGAATTCGACGCGTTTCATCTGGCCCGATTGCAATTCGCCTTTACCGTTTCCTTCCATATCCTCTTTCCGGCCATCACCATCGGCCTTGCCAGCTACCTTGTGGTGCTTGAGGGGATGTGGCTGCGAACCCGGGATAACGTCTGGCGCTCACTCTACAATTTCTGGCTGAAAATTTTCGCCGTCAATTTTGGGATGGGCGTGGTCTCCGGATTAGTGATGTCCTATCAGTTCGGCACCAACTGGAGCGGATTTTCCCAGTTTGCTGGCAGCATAACCGGCCCGCTGCTGCTGTACGAAGTGCTGACTGCCTTTTTCCTCGAAGCGGGATTCCTCGGGGTGATGCTATTTGGCTGGAATAAGGTGCCGCCGGCGCTGCATTTTTTTACTACCTGCATGGTGGCGCTTGGCACCCTGGTCTCCACTTTCTGGATCCTCGCCTCCAACAGCTGGATGCAGACGCCGCAGGGTTTTACCATCGAAAATGGTCATCTCATTCCGCAGGACTGGCTGGCGATTATCTTTAACCCCTCGTTCCCGTATCGTTTGTTTCATATGGCGATAGCCGCGTTTCTCAGCAGCGCCATGTTCGTCGGGGCCTCTGCCGCGTGGCATCTTCTGCGCGGCAACGACTCGCCGGCCATCCGCAAAATGCTGTCGATGGCGATGTGGATGGCGCTGCTGGTGGCGCCAATCCAGGCGGTGGTGGGGGATATGCATGGTCTTAACACCCTTGAGCATCAGCCAGCGAAGATCGCCGCCATCGAAGGGCATTGGGAAAACCGACCCGGCGAGGCCACGCCGCTGCTGCTGTTTGGCCTGCCGGATATGGAACAGGAGCGCACCCGCTATGGCCTCGAGATCCCCGCTCTCGGCAGCCTGATCCTCACTCACAGTCTGCATAAGCAGGTGCCGGCGCTGAAAGACTTCCCGAAAGAGGACCGACCCTATTCACCCGCCGTTTTCTGGTCGTTTCGCATCATGGTTGGGATGGGCGTGTTGATGATCGCCTTAGGGATCTGCAGCGCCTGGCTGCGCTATCGGCGGCGACTGTATCACTCGCGTCCCTTTCAGTGGTTTGCGCTCTGCATGGGGCCTGCCGGCCTTATTGCCCTGGTCGCCGGGTGGGTGACCACCGAGATGGGCCGCCAGCCGTGGGTGATCTACGGCTTGCTGCGCACCCGGGATGCGGTGTCGTTGCACAGCACGCTGCAGATGGCCATCAGTCTGCTGGTGTTTATCGTGGTCTACTGCGCGGTATTTGGCGTGGGGTATTACTACATTTTCCGGCTGATTAAAAAAGGGCCGCAACCGGTGACGGAGCTGACCTCGCAAACCGCAGGCACCCCGGCGCGTCCGCTCTCGGCGGCAGAGCCGGTGCGTGATGAGGAGAACGCATCATGAGCATCGATATCTCGGTGATTTGGTTTGTCATCATCGTCTTCGCCACGCTGATGTATATCGTGATGGATGGTTTCGATTTAGGTATTGGGATGCTGTTCAGCGTGGTGCATGATGGCGAAGAGCGCGATGTGATGGTCAACAGCGTGGCGCCCGTCTGGGATGGAAATGAAACCTGGCTGGTACTCGGCGGGGCAGGGCTGTTCGGCGCCTTTCCGCTGGCCTATGCGGTGATCACCGATGCGCTGGTCATCCCGCTGACGGCGATGCTCATCGGTCTGATTTTTCGCGGCGTGGCGTTTGAATTTCGTTTTAAAGCGGTTCCCTCGCATCGTACCTTCTGGGACTATGCCTTCGCCGGCGGCTCGCTGCTGGCGACCTTCAGCCAGGGGATTGTCGTCGGCGCGTTTATCAACGGCTTTGCGGTGGCTGACCGCCGCTTCGCCGGTTCGACGCTGGACTGGCTTACCCCCTTTAACCTGTTCTGCGGCCTGGGGCTGGTGGTGGCCTATCTGCTGCTCGGCACCACGTGGTTGATCATGAAAAGCGAAGGCGCGCTGCAGCAGCGGATGCGCGAGCTGACCCGCAAGGTGCTACTGGCGCTGATGGTGGTGATCGCGGTGGTCAGCGTCTGGACGCCGTTGGGCTGGCGCTACGTGGCGGAGCGTTGGTTCACGCTGCCCAATTTCTTCTGGTTCCTGCCGGTACCGATTCTGGTGTTGGCGCTGGGCCTGTGGATCTGGCGCCTGAGCGCGCGCCCCGCCAGCCACGCCCGCCCATTTATCCTGACGCTGGGCCTGATTTTCCTCGGCTTCAGCGGGTTGGGGATCAGCGTCTGGCCGAACATTATCCCACCGAATATCTCCCTGTGGGATGCCGCCGCGCCGCCCTCCAGCCAGGTGTTTATGCTGCCGGGGGCGCTGCTCATTATCCCGGTGATCCTGATGTATACCGCCTGGAGCTATTACGTCTTTCGCGGCAAAGTCTCCGGCAGCGAAGGCTATCACTGAGCCTGATTCGCGCCGGCAGGTGAGGATTTGCCGGCGCGTCGCGCCAACCGCGCGGGAATGACCGAGATAGCCGCGGACAAACCGGCGACCCGTTCCACCCCCTCGGGCAGGGTATCGATATGGATGCGCACTGGCACACGCTGCGCCAGCCGCACCCAGCTGAAGGTCGGCTCGACCTCCGGCAGGCCCAGGGCGCCGGTCTCATCATTGGTATCGCCGATCCCGTGTCCGATACTCTCCACATGGCCGGTAATGACCGGATCATACCCCATCAGCGTGATATGTGCGGTATCGCCAACGTGGATGTGGCGCAGACGGGTCTCTTCAAAATACCCCACCACCCAGAAACGCTGGCCATCGATAATGGCCACTTTCGTCACCCCGGCGGTGGCATAGTCGCCCGGGCGTAGCCGCAGATGGGTGACGTACCCGGCCACCGGCGTCCGCACGGTGGCATGCGCTAAATTCAGTTGCGCCAGCGCCAGTGCCGCCATCGCGCCCTGGTAGTTAGCGGCCGCGACGCTGGCCGCACTATTGGTCTGTTTCAGATCTTCGCTGGAGATGACGCCCTGGATCTGCGCCCGTCGTCTGGCGGCATCCTGGCGCATCGCCATCTCCTGGCGTCGGGCTTCCACCTCCGCCTGGGCGCTACTGACCGCCAGCTTCAGCCAGCGCGGATCGATGGAATAGAGCACATCTCCCCGATTGACCCACTGGTTGTCTTTCACCGCCACGCTGGCCACCGGCCCCGAGACATCGGGAGCGATCTGCACCACGTCGGCCCGCATCCGACCATCGCGGGTCCAGGGCGTTTGCGCCTCCTGTTTCCAGAGAATGAAAGCCAGTAGCGCGGCGGCGGCAACGGCGCCTAAGGTCAGGGCGTAGCGGCCCAGAAGAGTGAGATAGACTGTCATACGGCAAACCCCAGCATGTTAACTTCCTGCATAAGCAGAAAAAAGAGTGCGATATAGAGGGAAAGCCCCCACAGCGGGCGGCAGGGCAAGCGGCCCAGGCCCCGGACGGAGAAAATAAGCGGTTGCAGCAGCAGCGTCGCGAGCAGGGCGACAAGGCCGACAACCAGCAGGCCGGGGAAAAATACCCCGCCCATCGCGAGATCACGCATGGTTTTGGCTCTCCTCAGGCCGGTGTAAGGCGCAATACAGGGAAATGAGCGCTTCCGCGCGCTCATGTGAGGCGGCATCAGCCGGTAAACCGTGGGCTAACAGCGCGTCAACAGGCTGCGCGAGGGCCTCTATGTCCGGCTCCTGTCTAAGGGCGTCAAGCAGCGTCTGCACAGCGGTAGCCGCTTCTCGATCCATCGGCTGATAGCTACGGCGCAGGTGGATCACCGCCAGGCCGGTACGAATATCGTGCAGCATCTTGTCCAGCAGTTGACCTGCGGTTGGCCCGCTCTGCGGTAGCCGCGGCAGCAGTAAAGCGGTCCGGTCGATCATCAGGTTGGTCCAGCGGTGGGCATTCTGCGCCAGTCGGCCCCGCGCGGCGCGGCGGATATCGCGACGGCACAGCGTCAGCAGACGATGGACAGCGGCATCGGCCTGCACGGTTTGCAGCAGGCGCATACCAAACGCGGCATAGCCGATGGCGACAAACAGCGCGATAGACGTATTCATCGCCGTCGCGAAATCCCCCTGATAACTGGGGCCCAGTTCGCACAATATCGGCAGCGTCAGGGTGATGCCCATCGCCATAAAGGTGGTCGGCGGCCGCGCCTGCAGTGAACCGGCCAGCAGATAGACCGGGGCGAGCATCGCCGCCAGCAGGGCAAATTCGCTCACCTGCGGCAGCAGGGCGAAGCTATACAGCAGGCTGAACAGCACGCCCCACACGCAGCCGATCAGGTATTTCACCAGATGCGCCGCCGGCGCATCGAAGCTGGCGAACAGGCTACAGCAGACGCCGAGGATCGAGACCGCAGTGCCGCCATCGGGCCAGGCGGAGCCTATCCAGATCAGGCAGCCGCTGAGGATGATGACGAAGGCGCCGAAGGCGGTCCGCAGGGCGCTGAGCGGATCGCGATGGAAAACATAGCCCTTTGCCGAGCGGGCGTCAGGGGGCAGGGTTGGCGATCGGCGGTGATAAATCGCCTTCGCCAGCCGTTCGCTCTGCTGCAGGAGACGGATGGCTTCCGCCAGGTGGCGCACCAGGCTAACGCGCAGCGCCTCGTTCAGCGTCTGCGCAGGGGCGCACCGGTTGATGAGCTGCTCGCAGCGGGAGAGTAGCCCGTCGGCGGAGAGCGCCGTTCTGTGGGCTTCCGGACCTCTCAGCCAGACCTCTGCCTCCGTTAGCAGCGTCTGCAGGTCGTCAGGTGGCTGCCCGCACCTCTGTAAACGGTCATACAATTCGCCATTGACGATCAACAGTCGTGCCAGCCGGTCGTGGATCGCTTTTCTGACCTCGCGGTGGGGAACAGAGAGACCGTCATCCCAGGGAAGATGGTGGTTGATGCCCTGCAAAAACTGCAGGCTCAGCGCCAGCCGCAGGGTTTCCGCCGCCACCGGCTTACCGGCCAGCGTATCGGCGATCCGCTGCCGGGCGGTTGCCAGCGTCTGTGCCAGCGTGCTGTTAAACCGCCCGGCGATGCGCACCGGCAGCACGAAGCGGTGAATCAATCCGGCGCACAAGATACCGATGGCGATCTCTTCCACCCGAGTGACCGCGAGGTCAAAGATGGTCCCGGGCACGGAGACGGCGGGGAAACCAATCAGGCTCGCGGTGTAGCCCGCCAGCAAAAAAGCGTATCCGCGCGGCGTGCGCTCAAGCAGCGACAGACACAGGCAACCCGCGATCCACAGGGCCAGCATGGCACTACACAGGATCGGCTGGTTAACGAAGGTGGGCACGATGAAGACGGTGGCCGCCGCGCCGACGAGGGTCCCGACCAGGCGATAGACGCTGCGGCTTAGCGATGCGCCCACCGAGGTCTGCGACACGATATAGACAGTGATGATGGCCCACGAAGGCCTTTGCAGACCGATGGATAGCGCAAGATAGTACGCCAGCATCGCCGCGGCGAAACTCTTTGCGGAAAAGAGTATTGCCTGGGCATCACTGCGCAGGACGGCTGAAGTCGATTGCGGCATGAAAGGGCGCGCGACGGCGCCTGCGGCACGCAGCCAGGAGGACTGGCGAAAGTGGTTGATGTTCATGCCGCGGATTATGGCTGGCTTGCGCTTGCGGCGAAATACTCTATTCTGTCAAAAAATACCTGAATCTGGCCAATCGTATGCCATCACCTTTTGCCAATACGCTGTACGATCCGGACGCCGCGTCCTGCCCGGCCGTCGCCTGTCATCTTGATTTTGTCGAGTATGAAGCGGAAGTGCCGGTGCATACCCATCGCAAAGGGCAGTTGATTATTGTGCTGTATGGTGCAGTGAGTTGTCGGGCGGAAAATAACCTGTGGATTGTGCCGCCTCGCTGCGCGGTATGGATCCCGGGCGGTATTCCGCACAGTGTGTCCGCCACCTGGAACGCGCGCCTCAATTATCTGTTTATTGAACCCGGCGCTGCCGCGCTGCCTGGCAGCTGCTGCACCCTGGCGCTCTCTCCCCTGATCCACGAGCTGGTGGAGCGACTCACTCGTGAGGGGGCGGATTATGTGGCGGATAGCCATGCCGGGAGACTCACCCGAGTGACCCTTGACGAACTGGCGACCATGCCGGCGCAGCGCCTGAATCTGCCCGTCTCAGCACATCCCAAAATTCGGGCGATGGCCGACCGGCTGGTCAGCCATCCTGACGATCGCAGCACCCTGTCGGTGTGGGCGAAGCGTCTGGCGCTGAGTGAGCGTTCGCTGGCACGGGTGATGCTGCGGGAGACCGGCCTGACCTTCGGGCGCTGGCGCCAGCAGCTGCATTTGATTATTGCCCTGCAGGAGCTGGCCAGCGGCGTTTCGGTACAAAACGTGGCGGCTAAGCTGGGGTATGAATCGGTAAATGCCTTTATTACCATGTTCAAAAAAACGATGGGGACGACACCGGCGCACTATTTTGCCGAGCGTCAGACCGCGGCTCGTTAAGAAAACCTTGTCGGGCCGCGACGGCTGGCGTGGCACCCAACAAGGCGGCAGGGGGTGCTTACGCTTTCGGCGGCTTGATCTTAATAATAAATCGTTCGTTAACCCGGGTGATCCTCGCGCCAATATCGCCAAACTCGGTGGCGATTTTAAAAAAATCGTCCGCGGCGACATCAAAATCGAGTTCAATTTTCGGGTGCTGTCCTGTCGCCAGTAATTCATAGAAATGGTCAAGGCTGCGGGCTTTTTCGCTGGGCATCTTATTTCTCCATGGTAAACCAATCAGCAGGGCGTTTATTGTTTAAAGCGTTTTCCGGATTATTCAGCAGGATGACAGTGGCGCCTGATATAAGATGATGCAATGTCATTAATGATACGGTGGGGCGATATTATTCCATGTTGTTAAACCTGTGGCCGCGCGTTTCCCCAGGATGCTATGAGGCGCGGGACAACCCTGCGGCGCGGGTTGATGATAGACATTTTATGATGACAATTTGATGACAGTAAAATGAACGTACAATAGCGCCGGGCTTTCTTTTGACTAAATAAATTTATTTGGTGGCTGTTAAGGCAGAACTTAACTACTTTATGGTGAGGGGCGTCATTCGGCGATGGCTAACAGTGAGGGAGCAACGATGCAATTACTTGATTTATTCGCAGGTTTATTGTGGTTAAGCAGCGTTATTTTCCTGCTGTATCTCCTTGATGTGGTCATCACCCGTTATCTGTATCGTAAATAACCGGGAAGGGGATGCGCGAGGACGCTCGGCATAGGGTACTGCGCCAGAGGATGTTATTATGACGCCGGACTGATTCAGAAAGGAATGCGCGGTGGCCGGGAGAATTGATTACGATATTGAAAAATACCAGTTTACCGAAGCCGGTGAGTCGCCACGGCTCAGAGCGCAGTGGCGTGAGGTCTATCTGGAGTGTCGTCAGCAGCAGGCCGGGGCTGAGGAGCGTCTGCGCATTGCGCTATTGAATGTCGACTATGTCACCAGCTTCGAATTGCCTTTTCGCCTGCTGCTGGTACGCGCGCCGCAGCTGATCGCCGACGTGCGCGATCAGCTGCAGCTCAATCGTAAAGCCGCCGTTTTCAACGGCAAACGTTACGGTTGTGTCTACAGTCTGAAGCAGGATTTACAGCCGATTCCGGAGTCCTTCCATTACCACCTGTCAAACCGTATCCGTCGCGTCGATCCGCAGGGACCGACGGCAGCCCCGTACCAGCAGATTGCCCGCGAGATAAAGCCGGCCCGGGAGCGACTTCGCCATGCGTTACTTGCCGGCTTGCCGGTTACCGCGCTTGATGCGCTGTTCTGGTTCGGCAGTCAGCGGGTGGCGGCGGACATTGCGCAATTGCGCCGGTCCGGCATGGGAATTGTCACGGAAGAGGTGGAAGCCAGCGATAATCTGTTCAACACCACCCGGCGAGTACCGGTTTATCGTCTGACCAGTAAATGATGCGGCGAGCCTTCGCCCAGTCGTTGCTTCGGCAGGCAGCTCACCATTGCCCCGTCAAACCAAACGCACTGCATGCTGCCGGTGTGCCGCGGCGCAGGGCCCAGCCATGCGCTGGCGATGAGCATGAATAGCATCAGCCCCAGCGGAATCACGTTTATTTTTTTCACTGCCTGTCATCCACTTCACTCTTCTTCGCTGCAGGATAGCGGGAAAGTATGACGTTTTGTCGACTGAGTCACACTTTTTTATTGAGGACTCATGGCATGCCAGGCGAAGCGGCGCCTCAGGACGCAGCGTTATTCATATTCGGCATAATGATATGACTAAAACTGGCGGCTTGTATTTTTCATTTTTATTACCCCTCTCTTTTTTTACCTGGCAGCACAAAGCGTGAGACGACCAGGCTTTACGCAGAATACTCTGGTAACTGTCTGGTTTGAAACAATATTTTAATTGACTTTTCAGAGGGAGTTACAGCAGTGGCTAATTTATATTAATTCAATTTACCGATCAATAAATTATATCTTGATAGTTTTTAACTATCGAATGATTATTATCGATCACTTTAAACTATTTTTGTTGGCGGAAAATATATGACATGCTTTAACCCTTTCTTATTTTTGGTATTTTTTAAATGGTTGAAGAAAACGTGAAAAATACCTCTTATCGCTTCGTTCTGGAGCCCGCTATTAGCGATGACGGCAGCTACCACTCGTGGGAGTTGCTTACTAAAGATATTATAGCACCCGCACAAAATACCACCTCTGCGTCGACGTTTTCTTTCTCCACGCTTACCGAACGCGATAAGCTTGCTCTATTTATTCGGCAAATCGAGTTACTTTCTGTATTTGATTTCGCCCGGGTCGATAATAAACCGATATCGCTGAATATTGATGATTTATTAAGCCACTTTATTCTGACGGATCGCTATCTCTGTGATTTCCTGCGCTCCTGTAAACACATTGCTCTGGAAATAAATGAGAACTTTCACGAGTTTATCGCCGGACGTGAGCTGACGGCGCTGAGCACGCTGGCGGCGCTTTGCCCGGTCTGGCTGGATGATTTTGGCCGCGGACGGACGTCCTTCCCGCTGCTGGAGCGCTTCCGCTTCGATTGCGTCAAAGTGGATAAAGATTACTTCTGGGATAAAGAAAACGACCCCGCTTTTCCCGGGCTGTTGCAATCTATTCATACCCTGACCAGCCATGTGATCGTTGAGGGGATTGAAACCGAAAAGCAAAAACAGTTAATCAGCGCCGCCGGGGATATCATTGGACAGGGCCGTTACTGGAAGGATGAATATATCTTTCTGTGCTGCTGACCCGGGATCTGATTTCTGTTTCTTACCATCCTTTTTTTATCCAGTTTTAAATTAACCCTTTGTTACAGATAGTCTTTATTAGCGCAGTGATAATCGCCTCTCATTTTCTTTTTTGAAGGATCATTCACTGTGAATACTCGCTTGCGTAACACCCTGCTCGCCATTGCGCTGACCACCTGCTTTACGGCAGCCAGCCAGGCGTCGACCTCCGCCGATGTACCGTCTGTCTCGCAGGATCCGGTCGTCCAGCACCTGAAGCTGAGTGAAGAGCAGGTCGCCAAAATCCAGGCGCTGCGTCAGGGATTCGAAAACAATGTAAGCCAGATTAAAATCAGCGGCTATCAGGATGGTGCCCTGGCAGACGTTATTCACTCCGGGAAATGGGATGACGCTAAGGTCAAACAGCAGCTGGCCGCCTTTGGCCAGCTGGACCAGCAGGTGCGGTATTATCGTGTGAAATACTACTTCGACGTGAGCCAGGTGTTGACCCCCGAGCAGCGTGAGCAGGTGAAAAAAGACCTCTCCGCCGCGATCAACTAACCCTGCGTCAGCCACCCGCTGCAGGTGATGCTGGCCCGGAAGATGCCGCCGTGCTCCGGCGGCTACCACCTGATTTTACTGACCGTGGTTTTTTTCCAGCCGGGCAAAATACTCTGGCGCAAACGGACGCGGATCGACATCGGCAAACGGTGCGCGCTCGAAGTGTGATTTCAGCGCCCACGGCACCGTGCAATCGAAGATTGTCTTGCAACTGATACCCTCTCCGCGGATCGATGGGCTGTATGCCGGGGTCTGGGAAGGATCCAGCTGGTGACCACGGATGCCGGGGATTGTCGTGATGCTGACATCCCCCTGCATACGGGTGGTCATGGCCCACAGGATATCGTCGCTGTCAAAGATATCCACATCTTCATCGACCAGAATGATATTTTTCAGCTCGGAATAGGTCGCCAGCGCTACCAGCGCGGCCTGCCCCTGACGCCCTTCGTCGGCGGGTTGGCGTTTTTTCACCTGCAGGATCCCGAGGAATTTACCGCCGCCCGCGGTGTGGGCGTAGACATTTTGTAAAAAGCCCGGGATAGCAGCCTCGACAGCATTCCAGATACTGGCTTCCGTTGGCAGTCCGGCGAGGGTGGTATGCTCTTCGCCCGGCCCTACCAGCGTCTGCAGAATCGCATTGTTTCGCATGGTCACCGCTTTGACTTTTATCACCGGCAGCGACGGATTGGCGCCGCCGCAGTAGCCAGGAAATTCCGGCATCGCGTGGCCGCTGTTGGTATGCTGATCTTCTCTGACGCGTACCCCCGGCAGCAGTTCCCCTTCGATAACGATCTCGGCGCGAGCGATGGCTTTCTCCGGGACGCTGACGCCCTGTACCAGCTCTACCGGACGCTGACGCAGCGCACCGGCGACGCCCAGTTCGTTATAGCCAAACGGTGTGGTTGGCGCTTCAAAGCAGGCGCCGATATAGATAGCCGGATCGAGTCCCATATTGATGGTTATCGGCAGCGGTTTGCCGGCGGCCTCGGCTTTCTGGCGAAACACTTCGATATGGCGGCCAGCGGCGAGAAACATCGACAGCTCATCCCGGCCCTGGACGCACAAGCGGTGGATGGTGACGTCGGTGAGCGAGGCGTCGTCGGGATCGCTGGCCAGCGCCAGGCCCAGGCAGAAGAAGGGACCGGCGTCGATCGGGGTGTTGGTGGGCGCCGGGAGCAGGGTGCGCAAATCAAAATCCGGATCGTCGGCCAGAAAGACCTGTTCCTGACAGGGGGCGCTGCTGGCCGGAACGACCACCGGCGCGACCGGTTTTTTCACCGCTTTGCCTACCTCCAGCGCCAGCTGTGAGGCTTCGCAGCCCAGCAGCAGCGCGGCCCGCTGGCGGCTGGCGTGCATGCCCACCAGAATGCGCGAGTGCGGATAGCCCTTAATATTGTTAAACATCATCGCCGGGCCGATGCGGGTGGGGCGCTTCACGGTGCCGCCCGCGCCGATGTGGCGATAGACGCCGGCCAGCTCAGCGTTAGGGTCAACCGGATGATCGGTTTCGAGGTACTGATTGTCATGCTGTTGTAGCAGCGCGATAGCGTCGCGCAGATCCTGAATCGGTGCGGTCATGATGTTCTCCTTAGCGTGTCGATGCGGATAGTATGCTTCGCAGGCTAATGGTTATCAATTGCATCATTCATGCGTTATTGATAAGATTTTTATTATCAATTTACTCTGCGGAGTTCGGCCATGTCTTTTCGAGCGTTACGCCATTTTGTGGTCGTTGCTGAAGAATTACATATGCATCGGGCGGCGGAGCGGTTACATATCGCCCAGCCCGCCCTCAGCCAGCAGATTAAACAACTCGAGCAGCGCCTGGGCGTGGTGCTCTTCTCCCGCGCTAACCGGCGCCTGACCCTCACCGCCGCGGGCGAGGCCTTCTTGCAGAAGACGCGGCTGGCGCTGGAGATGGCCGATCAGGCGGTCCTGGACGCCCAGCGCACCGCGCGAGGCGAGCAGGGGCGATTGCATCTGGGCTATGTCTCCAGTGCGATGTATGACAGCAAACTGCCGGGGCTCCTGCGCGAGTTGCGCGCTGACTGGCCGGGGATTGAGCTGTCGCTGGTGCAGGGGGATGTGCAAATGCTCTACGAAGCGCTGCTGGATCTGCGTCTGGATATCGCCATCATCCGCGCGCCGCTGGCTTCACCGCCGGACGCGCTGGTGGTCAGGCCATTTGTGCGGGAAAAACTTTGCCTGGCGCTTTATCAACAGCATCCGCTGGCAGGCGTGGGGGCGCTCAATCTGGCCTCGTTGCGCACTGACAACTGGATCTCGCTTGACGATCCGCAGGGCACCGGACTGGAGCAGGTATTTATTGACGCCTGTCGCGTCGCGGGTTTTACGCCGCAGGTGGTGCAGCGAATTAACGATGTCACCTCGATGATTAGCCTGGTCTCCGCCGGGGTGGGGGTGGCGCTGGTGCCGGTCTCGGCGCGGGCCTTACGCCTTGATAACGTGGTGTATATCGATCTCCAGGATCGGCTGGCGGAGAGTGAGCTGAGCATGGTTTACCACCGCCATTTCCGTTCGGCGGTGGTGCGGAAAGTTATCTCGCTGCTTAATGCCGCTGAGCAATAATCCCGCTTAGCGGGTCTTCAGGCGGCCAAAGCTGACAATCCTTGAACGGCCCAGCTCTTTCGCCCGGTACAGCGCGGCGTCCGCTGCGCGCAGCAGGCTGTCGCTTTGGGTGTGCTGCGGGTAGCTGGCGATGCCAATCGACACATCCACCTGGCCTATCTCCGTCAGGCCATCGCGCAGCGTCATATTGTGCACCTGGGTGTAGATCTCGCTGGCGCACTGGTGCGCCCCGGCTTCGTCAATCCCGGGGAGCAGCACTAAAAACTCCTCGCCGCCGTAGCGGAAAGCCATGCCGATATCGCGCACCGCGCGCTGCACAATGGTCGCGACGCTCTTAATCACCAGATCCCCGGCTTCATGGCCGTAGCGGTCATTGATGGCTTTGAAGTGATCGATGTCGATCATCAGGCAGCTCAGCGGGGTGTGGGTATGGACCGCCAGCGCCATCTGCGAGTGCAGCGCTTCATCAAGATGATGGCGGTTACGCAGGCCGGTCAGCGAATCGAACAACGCTTTTTCCAGCAGGGCGCTGCGTAAACGCTGATTGGCGAGCGCCAGCCCCAGCGCTTCGGCCATCAGCTCCAGGTAAGCCCGGGAAGGGGCGTCACTGGCGGTGACGTTCTGAAAGCTCAGCAGACCGATCGCTTCGCCCTGGGCGATGAGCGGTACGCAGAGCGACTGGCCGGCGTGCGCCTCCGGCAGATGATAGCAGGTGATATCGGGCTCACCCTGTACCGGCGGATGGCTGAGTCCCCGCCGTATCGCCCAGCAGTCGTCGGGAGCAAAGGACGTCGTCTCCCCGGCGGGCGACAGCCACTGCGCCACGCAGCGCATCTGCCATGGATCGGTATCCAGAATATACAGTTTACCGGGGATCGTCGGGGCGATGTTCGGCGCGAACAGCTCCGCCACCTTAATCACATCCTCTATGGTTTCACAGCCCTGCAGACGCTGGGTCATACGCGCCAGCAGTTCACGGATCGCCCAGTCGGCGTCGCGCTGCTGCTCCAGCTGCTGGCGGGCCAGGCCGTTCTCGCGAAAAATGCGGATCGCCTGGGCCATATCGCCAATCTCATCCACCTGGGTGAAGTGCGGCGTCTCCACCGCATAGTCCTGGGAGGCGAGACGCTGCACCACGTCGCTCAGACGGACCACCGGGTACAACACCCGGCGTTTGAGAATGAAGCCGAGGACAAACAAAAACATCAGGGCGGTCAGGCCGACCATGATTTCCGACAGCGTACGCCAGATCCGCGAGCGCTCGGTGGCCTGGTCGATAGCGATGGCGGCGCGATGCTCAAGCATCTGACGGAAGCGATCGATCTGCGTCTGCATGCGCTCCAGTTCGGTCTCATACGCTTTGCCGTACAGCACCGCGATGGCCGCTGGCGCATCGCCGCGGGCGACATGCGTCAGGGCCGCCTGCTGTTCATCCTGAAGCTCATCGGCGATCCGCAGACCATCCTGGAGTAGCGCCAGCTCCTCGCGGCTGGCGCCGTTATCTTTCAGTCCGGCCAGCCGCTGCTCAATGCTTTTGTCGGTCTGCTGCAGTTGCTGATACTGCGTAAGCGTCTCCGGCGAAGGCTTAACCACGTACAGTCGGGCGAGGTCAGACAGCGCCCAGGCGTCGTTTTCCACCTCGTCGGAGAGGGTATCAAAGACCTGGCGCTGTTGTACCGCCTGGCGTTCGACGCGGTCGGCGCTGGAGGCCATAAGCATGGCGCTGCCGGATGCCAGCGTCAGGCCGACGGTGATCCCGTAAGCCCAGTTGGTGATGGTGGCGATTCTCACCCTGTATTTCCTTGCATGCAGATGAAGCTGTTTTAATTATAGAACTCGCCCCCCGCCATGACGGCGGCCTGCCTCAGGGGCGGTGCTCGCTGCGGGGGTGTTCGAGGGTCTGAAGAATGATGGCGTGCAGCGTTTCCGCATGGTGGCGCAAAACGAGAAAGACATCGCTATCCAGAGCGCCATTTATAACATCCGCTTCCATAATCTGTAAGGCCTCCTGCCAGGCCATTCCTTTACGATAAGGGCGATCTTCGGTCAGCGCGGTGAAAATATCGGCGATAGAGATAATACGGTCGGCGAGGGTCAGATGATCTTTTTCGAGATGCAGAGGGTAGCCGCTGCCGTCCAGTTTTTCATGGTGATTCGACGCCCAGTTAATGATGTCGCCGAGCTCGCTGTAGTCGCTGAGGATCTCGCCGGTCATATAGCTGTGCTCGCGCACCTGGTTCAGTTCGTCCTCATCCAGTTCGCCCTCTTTTTCGAGGATGGAGAGCGGGATAGAGATCTTGCCGATATCGTGCAGATAGCCGGCAATCTGAATTTGCTGGCAGATGGGCTCCGGCAGTTGCATCCAGCGGGCAAGCTGGCGGGCGATTTCCCCCACCATGATGCTATGGGTGGCGGTAAAGCTGCTGTAGGTGTCGACAATTTTGGCAATCAGCAGGCAGATATCTTTCAGACCATGAATATCCAGATACAGCGTGTTGATGGGACCAATAATTTCCAGCAGCCGTTGAATATGGCCGGGATGAAGGTGCTGCCAGAAGTTCGCATTTTCAGCGACCTCGCACAGCATATCGCACAGCGGCGGATCGATCTCCCGGTGCAGGGAGACGAATTGTTCCACCACCGCCCGTGTGGGCCAGCCAGCCACGTGACTCCCGGCAGGCAGCAGCCGTTCAAAGGCATCGGCGAAATAGACAATATGCTGTTCGCGGCTACCCCGGTGGTCCGGGCTAAAATGGTGATCGCGAATGAAGGGGACAATGGGCAGAAAGGTCACTAACCCTTCCAGCATCGCCGCCCCCTGGCGCTGATGCGGATCGTGGATGTTATCGATGGCATCCAGCGAATGAATGGTGCGTTTATCTCCCAGCACGCCGATATCGTGCAGCAGCGCGGCGCAAAAAATGGTCTGCTGCCGCTCGGCAGGCAGCCCCAGCCTTTGCGCCAGCGTCAGGGCGATTAAGGCCGTTCGTTGCATATGCCGGTGCAGTTCAGGGTTAATGATCTGAATGACTCTGGTCGTCAGCATTAGCGCTGATTTCAGGGCAATACGCATTTCTGTTCTCCGTACGCGTTACCTGGCGGGCAAAAATGACCTCGCGGGTGACGGAAGTGTCGATAATCTGATCGCAATGCGTGTTGTGTAGTTGGCTGCTGAACAGGTTAATACCCAGAATGTATCAGGTTCATAGCGCTGCCCGATTCAGAGCCTGCCGTGCACCAGATTTGGGCGATGTTGATGCGAGAACCTTATTATTGTCTGATAGTTAACCATTTCCCCCCCAAAAAATAAATAAATTCTGGCAAGCCCTTTGCATTAAGCAAGCGTTAGTTTGATTAATGTCTATGAAGGGAGTGACCTGTATGAATTTTAGAGCATTACTTACCATTGCGTTACTGACGATGAGCAGTCTGGCATTTAGCGAGACGCGTCTACCGCATATTGTCATTTTAGCCACCGGCGGGACAATTGCCGGTTCGGCGGCCAGCAATACCCAGACAACGGGTTATAAAGCCGGGGCGATTGGGGTGCAGACGCTGATTAACGCCGTGCCGGAAATGAGTAAAATCGCTCATGTCGAGGGCGAGCAGGTGGCGAATATCGGCAGTGAGAACATGACCAGCGACATTATCCTGGAACTCTCTAAGCGGGTGAATGCGTTATTGGCCCGGGATGATGTCGATGGCGTGGTGATCACCCACGGCACGGACACCCTCGATGAAACCCCTTATTTCCTCAACCTGACGGTCAAAAGCAACAAGCCGGTGGTCTTTACCGCGGCGATGCGTCCGGCGACGGCGATCAGCGCCGACGGGCCGATGAACCTGCTGGAAGCGGTCACGGTCGCCGCCGATCCTGATGCCCGGGGGCGCGGGGTGATGGTGGTGCTGAACGACCGCATCGGCGCGGCGCGCTTCGTCACCAAAACCAATGCCACTTCGCTGGATACCTTCCGGGCGCCGGAGGAGGGCTACCTTGGCGTCGTGGTGGGCGGAAAACCCCAGTTCGAGACGCGCGTGGATAAAATTCACACCCTGCGCTCGGTGTTCGATGTCCGCCAGCTGAAGACCCTGCCGAAGGTGGTGATCATTTATGGTTATCAGGACGACCCGGAGTATATGTACGACGCGGCGATCGCCCATCATGCCGACGGTATTATCTACGCCGGAACCGGGGCGGGGTCGGTGTCGGTACGTAGCGCTGCGGGCATCAAAAAAGCGCAGCAGGCGGGCATCGTGGTGGTTCGCGCCTCCCGTACCGGCAGCGGCGTCGTGCCGCCGGATGACAGCCAGCCTGGGCTGGTGTCCGACTCCCTCAACCCAGCGAAAGCGCGTATTCTGTTGATGACTGCGCTGACGCAAACGAAAGATCCACAGCTGATCCAGCAATATTTCCACACCTACTGATCCTCTGCGGCCAGGGCGTCGCTCACGCCTTCGCTGCGGTTTGCCCCACAGTGACCCGATGTCGGGTCACTGTCCGCGCTAAACGCCGCGCTTTATGCGTATAAGGCGTAAAGAAATATTTTTTTTACGGCGGGTGAGGGCGGTATTAAAGTGCAAACAACTGGCAAGACGCTTATTTTTAAAGCATCTTTAAATAAGTCTATTCTTAATTATTCCCTTAAGGCGATTTTAATATTCCTTATGCCGACGGATAAAAAATGTTTCACTCTGAAGCGGGAGTGCTTTAATTCTTTCGCGGTACAGACGACGATCTTGTGGACGCGGGCAGGCTGCGGGCCACGTGGCTGAGCGGGCTCAGTCCCCGGCAGACAAGGCGTTCTCGCGGCGGGTTTCGGTTATGCCTGTTAGTAACGCTGATGATTAGCGTGAAAATGATATGCACGATGAATATATTAAGAAGAGGATAAGATTTAAGTTTACATTTGGTAACATTTGTGCCGCAATTATGTTTTTTTGTCAGCAAGTTGTTTTTTACTTGCCGGAGGGAATTTCAGCGGATTAGTATTGTCGAACTTGCTGTACGTACCGCCTAATGATGATAAATGGATTCTGTTTTCCTTAAGCGTTACCACATAATTAATGTTTACAGGAAAAATCATGGCCTGCGTATTTAATAAACAACTTTTACACCCGCGCAACTGGCTGACCTGGTTTGGGCTCGGCATCCTCTGGTTAATCGTGCAACTGCCTTATCCGCTGCTGCATTTTATTGGCACCAGCGCGGGTCGCCTCTCCCGACGCTTTCTCAAACGCCGCGAACATATCGCCCGGCGCAATATTGAGCTCTGCTTCCCGGACATGTCGCCGGCGGCGCGCGAGACCCTGATCGATCAAAACTTTATGTCGCTGGGAATGGGGCTTATCGAAACCGGCATGGCCTGGTTCTGGAGCGACGAGCGGGTCAAAAAATGGTTTGATGTCGAAGGATTTGCCAACCTTAATCATGCGCTTAGCGGCGGCAAAGGGGTGATGGTGGTCGGTGTGCACTTTATGTCGCTGGAGCTGGGCGGGCGCGCGATGGGGCTGTGCCGTCCAATGATGGCCACTTATCGTCCGCACAACAGCCCGCTGATGGAGTGGGTGCAAACCCGTGGTCGCCTGCGTTCGAACAAAGCGATGATCGATCGCAACAACCTGACCGGTCTGGTGCATGCCTTAAAATCAGGCGAAGCGGTGTGGTTTGCTCCCGACCAGGATTACGGTCCTAAGGGCAGCGTGTTTGCGCCGTTTTTCTCCGTCCCACAGGCGGCGACCACCAACGGCACCTATGTTCTGTCTCGTTTATCGGGTGCGAAAATGCTGAGTATCAGTATGGTGCGCAAGCTGGATCGCCAGGGCTACAGCCTGCATATTAGCGAAGTAATGAATGATTATCCGGGTGAAGATAAGCAGATCGCTGCCGGCTATATCAACAAGGTGATCGAGCGCGAGATTTTGCGTGCCCCCGAGCAGTATCTGTGGGTGCACCGTCGTTTTAAAACCCGCCCGCTGGGTGAACCTTCCGTCTATTAACCTTCCCGCACAGGCTGCGCTTTCAAAATCCCGACAGTTGGGGTAACGTGAGCCGGATCATGTTTTAGTCGTGCGCGAAGGAGTGCAAAGTGTTCGCTGAGTTTGGTGTTCTGAATTATTTGACCTACCTGGTCGGGGCGGTGTTTATCATTCTCGTCCCTGGCCCTAATACGTTTTTTGTGCTGAAGACGGGCATTGCCCACGGCGTGAAGAAAGGCTATCTGGCAGCGGCGGGCGTCTTTATTGGCGACGCGGTGCTGATGTTTCTGGCCTTTGCCGGCGTGGCGACGCTGATTAAGACCACGCCGGTGCTGTTTAACGTCGTCCGCTACCTCGGGGCGATCTACCTGCTGTGGCTGGGGGGTAAAATGCTCTACGCGGTGCTGACCCAGCGCGATGGCCAGGCCGACGCCAGCGCGGAGCCGGCGAGCGCGATCCTCAAGCGCTCTCTGACCCTGAGTCTGACCAATCCGAAAGCGATTCTGTTCTATGTGTCGTTTTTCGTGCAGTTTATCGATGTCAACGCCAAAGCGCCCGGCGTGGCGTTCTTTATTCTGGCGCTGACCCTCGAGGTGATTAGCTTCTGCTATATGAGCTTTTTGATCCTCTCCGGCTCGTTTGTCACCCGCTACGTTAAAACCCGCAAGAAGCTGGCCAAACTTGGCAACAGCCTGATTGGTCTGGTTTTCGTTGGGTTCGCCGCGCGCCTGGCTACCCTGCAGTCCTGATCCCCTCGGGCCGGTTACCCGCTGACCGGCCCGCCGTCTCTTATTCTGCCCTGTAACAAAAACCCTTCATTTTTTATTGCATTGGTGTTACATATACAGCCGTTTATCGCTCAGCAAAAAGGAAGCCCCGATGATTCTGCAAAAACTCCTCAGCAATAAAAACTGCAAAAAATACTGTCTGTCGCTCGCGGCGGTGTTTGCTATCGCGCTGGCGGTGGTGGGGCGGGCGACCTTCGGGGGCGTGGTGAGCGAGTACAATATGCCGTACTCAGAGTGGACGACGTCCATGTTCTTCCTGCAGGGGGCGATGGTGACGGTTTACAGCATTGTCTTTACCGCGCTCTTCGCTATTCCTCTCGGCTTTATTTTCCTCGGCGATGAGCGCCAGGATTAAGCGTCAACGGGCGAACCATGGTTCGCCCTGTCTTATCGGCCCATCAACAGCCTGAAGGATTAATCATCGTCATGATAGTGATGATGGTGGTGATGGCGATGGGCGTGGTACCCATCGTCAATAATGCATCCCGATAACAGCGTGCACAGCGCAATAATCAACGGTAACACGATCGGTTTTTTCATCCCTTACTTCTCCCGCTATTCTGCTTTCCCCGGGGCAGAGAATGCCGCGGTGGATAACGTGAGTGTAAAGGGTTAACTTGTTGATGGGATAGGATAACTCCGCAATATCGCCGCCGCGATCACCACCAGCCGAACTGGCTGCCGGCCACCGCCACGATGGCGACAACCAGCATAATAATGGTGCTTTTTTTCATTATGCCCCACCTGGCGCCGCATAGCCGCCGACAAAAAACCAGCCGAGAAAGACGACGGCGATGATAAAGATCGCCACCGGGAAAAGAATACCCAATTTCATGATAGTGTCCCTGTACCCACGAATGATGCCCTGCATGATACTGGATATCGCGGTACTTTAGTCAATATGAATGAAATTCTCCTGACGGCGGGACTTCTTATCCTGGTACATCGCCTCATCGGCGGCGCGTAAGGCCGCTTCAACATCGATACTCTGCGGATCGCAGATGATCACCCCGAAGCTGGCGCCCTCATAGTCGATACGCTGTTCGCCGAGGAAGTAGACGCCGCACAGGGCCTGGCGCAGGGTCGTGACATACGCCTGCTGCGCGGCAGGTTGCTGGGCACTACCGACGATCAAAAACTCATCGCCGCCAAGGCGGCCAACGATATCCTCACGGCGCGCGACGGCGGTGAGTCGTTCGCCGACCTGTACCAGAAAGCTGTCGCCGCACGGATGACCGAACCGATCGTTAATGGCTTTGAAACCGTCGAGATCGATAAAAATCAGCGAGACCTGCTGCTGCTGGGCGCGGGCGGAGGCAAAGCGTAGCGCCAGCTGCTTAAACAGCGCACGGCGATTAGGAAGCTGGGTGAGCTCATCGGTCGACGAGTGCAGCTCCAGCGCGACGTTAGCCGCCTGCAGCTGTTGCACCAGGGTGTCTTTTTCCACGTAGTGGGAAATGAGCTTCGCGAACAGGCCCATCACCTGTTCACCTTCGAGATTATAAGGTTGCTTCTGTCGGCTGGTGGCGCAGAGGGTACCGAACAGAGAGCCGTCGGCCAGGCGGACGGGAATGCTTAAAAAGGTGGCGATCCCCAGCTCCTGGGCGGCGATGCAGGAGTGCCAGCGATGGGCCACGTCGTTGCTAAACGTGCACTGATCCTCAAGGGCGCGTTTGCACAGGGATTCATCCCAGGGGACGGAAAAACCTTCCGGGATCTGCATTTCGCTGCTGTTATGGGCGAACATTACCTGCTGCCGCTGGGCGTTGATATCGATGCGGGTAAGATAGGTGGACTCCATTCGGGTCACCGCCTCAAGCATCTCCAGCAGCTGGCGCACCAGGGTTTCCAGGGACTGTTCCGCAGCGAGGGTTTGCGACACCCGGGCAAGAATAAAATCTGACATGAATAATACAGCTCCAGCACGCCAAACGTCACCCCAGCATAATGGGCTGCAAACGGACATCAGCGTCGAATAAACAGTGATATTTTTAAATTTATCACATCTGTTTGGGGAATACTTGTCCACGCGGCAGGAAAAAAAGCCCCGTCGGGTGCGTTATGCCTGACTCCACATCCTTGGCATGGAGCTGGAATGCCAGAAAGCAGCCAGTAAACCCTTATGCTGTTGATGTGCCTGCACGGAAACCATCTGCGCTGGCCGTCTGGATTGCGCTTTATGAGCAGGATAAAAGCGATCAACGCGAGCAGGCTGAAGCAATGAGTCGTGCAGCAGAAGAGTGCCTCTTTTCTGTTGCACATTGCGATCCCTGGCGCTATGACGAACTGAATGATGCGCTGATTGAGAAAGCTAAGCGACATGCAGAACTCCATCGTGTTGATCCTCTTACCCTGATTCGTGATGACGTCGCCAGCTTGCCTGGTTTCCTGCGCAAGCCGCTGGAAACAAGGATTAAGTATTTGGAAAAATCAGAAGATCCGCGCCATTTGCCTACCTATCTGAATGAGGTCATTACTCCCTCATTAGTGAGGATTGACAAGGTCCGTACTAACCAGGCGTCGCTGTCATTCCAGGCCATGGCTGGCAGGGATAGTCTTGATCAACTCCTTCGACTTGCTGAACTGAATCAGCGGGAGGTTAAGCGGCTTTCAACGCTGGTCGCAGCGCACATTGATATGATTTTTATCCAGCTTTGCGGTGAGATGCTGACCGATGAATTAGCTTCTCCCATCGTAATACTGGAGCTCTATCGTCGTGTGGCGGCCGAAGTGTCACGCCTCGATGTTATCCCGCCGGGTTATGAAGCGCTCCGCAGCAAACATAATCGCCGCAACCCGATTAACTACGAGCTGATACCGGGCGCGCTTGCCCGTATGCGTTGTGCTGACTGGTGGCAACGTAAGCTGTGGCAACTCCGCAACGAATAGCGGGAAGAGTTGCTTCGGGTAGCGTGCCTTGTTCATTGGCACGCATCACCTTATGTCAGCCATGACATTCTGTTGCAGAAGCGGGAACAACGCCGTAAGGCGATGGATTTTTTCCGCAACCATGATCTGATTAACGAAGATGGCGACACGCTCAGCATGGAGGATGTGGTGCTTGCAAGTGCCAGCAATCCAGCGCACCGTCGTAATGAGATGATGGCCTGTGTTAAAGGCCTGGAATTGATAGCTGAAATGCGTGGCGACTGCGCCATGTTATATACCATCACCTGTCCTTCTAAGTACCACGTCACACTGATGAACGGGAAGCCTAACCCTACATGAGATCACTCGACAGTTAGGAAAAGCAGCGACTATCTGGTTGATACGTTTGCGGCATTCCGTAAGGCAATGCACAAAAAAGAGCTGCGCTGGTACGGCGTCCGCGTAGCCGAACCACATCACGATGGCACTGTGCACTGGCATTTATTGTGTTTTATGCGCAAAAAACATCGACGTGCAATCACAGAGCTGCTGCGTCGTTTCGCTATCCGAGAAGATCGCGCCGAACTTGGCAATAACACTGGCGCTCGTTTCAAGTCAAAGCTGATAGACCCGCGAAAGGGGACTCCGGCCAGTTATATTGCAAAGTACGTCAGTAAAAACATCGATGGGCGTGGGCTGGGTGACACCGTCAGCAAGGAGACGGGTAAATCACTACGTGATAGTGCCGAGCACGTCACTGCGTGGGCATCGTTGCAGCGTGTTCAACAATTTCGTTTTTTTGGGATTCCAGGCCGCCAGGCGTACCGCGAGTTACGATTGTTCGCATCGCAGGCTACTCGTGTAACGAAAACCAGCAAACCGGGTGCTCCGGTACTTATGGCTCCAAAACTGGATGCTGTGCTTGCTGCTGATGTTGGCTGTTTTGCAACTTACATCATGAAGCAGGCTGGTGTATTTGTTCCTCGCAAAAATCACCTCATTCATACCGCCTACGAACCGACCGCAGAACCAGTAACCGATGACAATCACGGGATTCATATTTATGGCATTTGGTCGCCAATCACCGCAAAGGAAAACAAGATATGCACGCACGTCCATACATGTAAGATGGTGAAGAAGGCTCACGCTAATCCAGGCGCCGAAAGCGCTGCCCAGGGTGACCCCGTCGCCCCTTGGACTCGTGGCGATAACTGTCCCCCAAACCATAAAATCAGCAAAAAAGAGATGTTAACTGACGTTGCTACACCCGAGATAATGACCCCTGGTGAAGGAACGGGAGCGCTTGATGTGAGTAAATTACCCGCAAAAGAGCGCCGGACTGTACTGAGAAGAGTTACAGGTGTGAGCTATAACAAGAAAAAAGCGCAGGGCCACGTAGAATCACGCAATTATTCTCCGCTTAAAGTCTTATTGCGCGATTTTGCTTTATCTATTGGGATCGAACTAAGTGAATCTCAGGTTAATCATTTACTTGAGGGTAAACGCATACGGTATGGCGATCGCATGCATTATGCTACTCACGATGGAGAGTTGCGCAGTTCTGATCTGGATAATTCAGATGTTCAGGTTCGGAATGTATATAATACGTTGAAAAAGCACAATAAGGTCGATGTAGGTCACATGATAGATAATCCAGTAGGGCATTATCTATCATGCTCAGTAAGCTGGACGCCAGGGCTTGGATTGTACTCTTTGGGGGACAAAAGAACAGGAAATGAATATCGCGAGTTTTCTATCCGAACTCATAATATAACCATTGATTTCATTTTGAAAAAATATACAGATGGCCTGATAATTTATAGAATAAAAACTGTCAGGCAATTGTTTATATTATTTCCCCTTTGCGTGCTTTAATAATTCATCATTTAAACCTTCGATTATGTTAAGACGTTGTGAATCCTGTTGCTTGAGTGAATCAATTGCTGATGTGATTGCATTAAATATTTTGTCTAGTAGAAAATCATCATCTACACAGCGCTCCCTGAAAATTTTGGAAATATCAATCAAATTCATTAGTGTATAAGAGCTCATGTCTCCATTTTCTAGTGCAAATAATATAATATTAGCTTTGGTTTTGACATCTTGTGTGAGATCTAAAATATGAACAATTTGCTCCAGAAGTTTTTGTGATTTCACTTTAAAGTTTTCTCTATTGAAACCATAGCCTCGACTGCTTTTGGAAGCAATTAGTATCTTGTAAGAATCAATCAATAGTTCCTTCTTTTTATTGTTATTAATAACGGTTGGAATGATCTTGTCAGTGACTTCGATATATCGGTCAGCCCATCGGAAGTCATTTGTACCGGATTTAATGGCGTTTTTACATATGTCCAAAACTGTTGAGTTTGATTCATTCTTCAATGAAAAATCATACCATTGTTCAAAAAATTGTTGTTTCCTTTGCCCCTTGATATAAGCTTGCTGAAAAGCATGACTCACCGATTTTGGCTCAGAATTAGGATCGGAATATTCTATTGATGCAGATAAATAATACAAATCTTTGTTTTCTTTGAATTCTGGATCACTAATTAAACTCTGTAATGTTTCTCTTGCCTCTGGAAATCGTAAACTTTTTAGTAATGCATTGCATTGGCGTACAGCTTCACCTACTCTGGGATGATATTTTCTAGAGTTGGATTGCAGGCCGTGAAATGCTTTTCTAATTTTACTTAAAAAATTATTAGCCTCCGGTATTATCTCACTAATCATATTTGAAATAAGATAGCTGATTGATGAGGAGGATTCATATCGCGGTTCTGATTCAATGAATGGTGTGCTATTCAGCAAGAATAATAGATCAAGCTCTTGGAGTGCGTTACCTATGTCAATGTACTCAAGATCAGTAAGCTGTCGGATTTCAGTTTTCGAACAAGAACCTACAGTGCAAACAGTGACCAGAACTTTTTTTGCTTCAAGAGATAATTCACTAACTTCTTTCTTTAAAGCAGCTTCTCGTACAGCCTCACCACTTTTTCCAGTCCAATCAGTTATTGCTAAATCTATTGAACTTCCTTGTTTGAATAATCTTAATATTGATTCTGAAAATAAAGGAGACCCTTCTGAGGCTTTTTCAAGTTTTTCTATGTTTTTATCATTAAGTTTTTGTAACTTGAGCCTCTCACATAAAGTATTAATAAGATCCTTGTATTCATCGCCAAACATACCAGGTATCAAAATTGATGAGTCCAAAGAGTAAATACTATTAACCCTGGTTGTTAATAATATTTTTGAAGATTCTGAAGAAATTGTACGTGCCATTTCTAAAATTCGTTTTTGTTCTTCAGGAGTGCTCGAGTCAACATCATCAATTACAATAAATGAAGGGTATTCTTTGAGATTTTGTTTAGCTAGTTTAGTTAATTGAATTAAAGATAAATCTTCAAGTGTCTTTTCTAACGTTCCAGTTCTTATACATATTTCTTTTAGTAGAGAATACATATCATTGAAATGGGTTTCGGGAACAGAAACATATTCATTAAAAACGGCTTTAAATTGTTTGTTTTTTGCAGTTAACCATATGATTTGCTCGATACCTTCAACTCTACTTGTAATCAATAATTGACAAAACTCGTAAGCTATAGAGGTTTTCCCCTTACCACCATCGGCAGCTAATACTTTGGAGTGTTGCAATTCATCTGCTAGCCATGCCCATAATTCATTTAAAATCCCAAAACGGCCTACAAAGACCGGGCATATAAACGATTTATCCGGTAGGTTATGATCTATGAAAACACTCGGGATTTTGCGCTGAGAAGATTTCTCACCAAAGATTCTTGGACTGGAGATAAAAACAAAATCTTCTGTGCTAATAACTTTTTTACATTCATCTTCTGCTCTAAAATATACTGCGCTTTTTTCAAGGATAAACTTTGAATTATCATCTTTTGCATCAGTTATAGGGGCGAGTGATCGTTCTGAACTTTTTCTCTTTGGAATGTACAACAATCCAAGCAAGACGTTGGCTCCATTGATTAATATCAATATTTCTTGATAAACCAGTGGTATTCGCTTGCCAAAATACTTATCAAATTGCCCTCTTAGTTTCTGTTGATTTATATGGTTTTCATTGATTCCAACAACCTCAAATTCGGTGTCTTTAATTTTTTCATTTATTCCATAGATTATATACCCACCATACGTATTGTATAAGCTTACGATGCTTTTTAGAGCTTTCTTTAATCCGTGTGGTGAGTCGTCGAACTCAACCTTATAATCCCACAAAATACTTTCTAAGGGTAATACTGAACCATTACTTTTGATAAATGTATTGAGAACATCTGAAGATACTTTTCCATCAAGAATCATATCACTAACTGTATTTTTAATTATTTCAATTTCCATTTCTCAATACCTCATATCTGCAAGAGTTCTCAAATCGTTATATTCATCACCGTAATCAATATCACCTAGGAACAAAAAATAATCAAGAATGCAATCAGAAAATCCCTGGATTTTACACTCAACGTAGCTATTACATAATACAGCTATACTCGATAAAACCCTTAAAATACAATGCTTTAGAGCCTACACAGAATCTAATGCCGGGTGAATAAGACGAGTTAATAGAACGTTTAAAATTGTAATTTTTACTGTGTTTTTATACAGGCTTGATACGTTTAGAAAAATTATCTAGGTATCATTGGAGGTGAGCCTGATTCTGATAGATTTAGACCGTTTTTACATCTAGTGCATTGCCAGCTTTTGGCTAAAAGCACGCGTTGTGAGATTGTTTATTGGCATCACGTTGCCATGGTTTCGAGTATTGACGTATGGGGTTGAATTATAATCTTTTTCAAGCTATGGCTTGAATGTCAGTATTCATATATAACTCGATGCACAATAGTGCACAAACTCACACAACTTTTTTGATACATTTTATCCCCTTTAACCCATGTAGGGCTCGGTCTGTGACCGATTTTGTGCATGCACGAAAAACGACAGGATCGTTGCGCGCAGGTGACGGGGGGCAAGCCCCCGCAAACGGGTCATGGTAGGGAAGGCGGCAGAATACGCAATTTAACGGTTTCTGCGTCACGGTGAGCGGTCGTTTTGGTTGGAGGCATGCCTTGTGCAGGGAAAAAGCAGCGACGCGCAGAGGGGCGCTGATGTGGGATTCTTTAAGCAGAAAAGATGAGGCCAGCAAAACGCTGGCCTGTTATAAATGGCTGATATTGTTTAAAGAAACTGAATTTTATGGCGGTTATTTCTCAGGGGTAAGCAACGCGTAAGGGTTAAAGCGGATCACTTCTGCTCCGATCCACTCGTTCACCACCTTCAGCGCCTCCATTACGGGCGTCAGCTCGTTGATGGCGTAGACCCTGGCGGCCTTTACGATGTCCCCAAATGATCCGTTTCCCTCTGGCATGGTGCCAATCAGCTGCGGTGGTATATGGTGTGCCGTGTGTATGTCGCCCAGGTGGCGTTCTTAATGTTGATAAACTCATCTTTCGCCGTGATCTGCTGAAACGGCAGGATCTGACACCATCCTTTCCACCGCCGCGCGCTCGACCAATCAATGGGCCTTTGAGCATGGTGTGGAACGACGGCTTATCCAGCCAGGTAAGCCAACGCAGAACGGATTTATTGAGAGTTTTAACGGACGCTTTCGCGATGAGTATCTGAATGAACACTGGTTCAGCGATATTCTTCATGCCCGGAAAGCGATTAATGACTGGTGGCAGGATTATAACGAGTGCCGTCCCCATTCTGCACTGGGCTGGATGACGTCATCAGAATTCGCAGAGAAGTCTGCCGGTTGGCAGAATATGCAGCCAACATGAAGCCGGTTATTCCTGATTACGACTGGATCATATTCGGGGTCAGGGTCAATATGTGGACACTTTTGAAATAAATCCTTTTATTTCAATTTATTAAAGACCAAAAAAAAGCCCCGTCGGGGGCGACGGGGAAAAACTCATTGATTATGGAATGATCTGTTCTCTGGTCAGTTCGAGAACAGGGGCTACTCTACGGGGGAAAAGTGCAGGCAAGATGGAGAAAACGTGGAGATTCAGGCTAAAATCCCCGGGCATTCAGGAAAGGGAGAAACGATGAAAAAGTTACTGGCTATTCTGCCACTGGTATTAGCCGGCTGTGCCCAGCCGCAGTCCACCGCGCCGACGAAAACCATCGGCATGGCCAATCCCGCGTCGGTGTACTGTCAGCAATCCGGCGGTACCCGGGTGCCGGTGCAAACGCCGCAGGGCGTTAGCACCCAGTGCAAACTACCCAGCGGCGAAACCCTCGACGAGTGGGCGCTGTGGCGTCGGGATCATCCGGCTAAATCGTAACCGGCAGGGCCGCCAGCCAGGCGGCCAACACCCGGGCATGATTCTGCTCGGTGTTCTTCGCAGCGTACAGCAGCGTCAACGGCTGGCGCTGCGCCAGCGCCGCCAGCCGCAGGCCCGTTTCACGATGGGTGTCGAGCTCCTGGCGATAGCGCTGGCTGAAGTGGGCGAAATCGATCGCCTCGCCGTGAAAGGCTTTTCGCAGCTCAGCGGAAGGCGTTAACGCCTTACACCACTCATCACAGGCCAGCGCCTCTTTTTTAATCCCCCGCGGCCAGAGACGGTCGACCAGCACCCGGTAGCCGTCGCTGCTTTCCTGCGGGTCATACACCCGTTTACATTGAATCATCATCCTGCTCCCTCTGTGCCATCCAGGCGAGCAACTGCGGGATTTGCCCGTCGGAAAATACCGTGATGCCGTGAGCGCGCAGCAGATCGGCCGCGACCCCGGCGCCCGCTTTGCGTCGTCCGCGAAAGGAGCCGTCATAGACAAACTGGCTGCCGCAGGTAGGGCTGCCATCGGTGAGTAACGCTGCCTGACAGCCCGCTTCCCGGGCGGCGCTGAGCGCCAGCCAGGCGGCCAGCTGGTAATGTCCCGTGACGTCGCGGCCGTCGCTTTCCACGATCCGCGCCCGCCCGGCAAGGACATCTCCGCCTGCGCCGCCGACGATCTCCGCCGGCAGACGGGGCGTGGACAGACCGGCCGCCAGCTCCGGGCAGTGGATCACCAGCCGCCCCGTCTGCTGCCAGCGGGACAGCGTCGCCGCCAGCTGTGCCTTCTCGCTACCGTTATACCGCACCTGGAATCCCATCAGGCAGGCGCTGACCAAAAGCTTACTTTTCATCCTTTCTCCCTTTCACGCTTGCTCCAGTATACCTTACCCGCCGGCGGGGGCGGTGGGGCGAAAATAAGGATTGTGTTCCACTGGAGGGATCGCTATCCTGACGTGCCTTGTGCTGCTCGTCTCGTCCAGACATAAGGAACCTGCTATGAAAACCCCTTTACGCCTCGCCCTCGTCGGCGATTATCACCCCGATATTGTTGCCCACCAGGCCATTCCCCTGGCGATAGACGATGCTGCCGCCGTGCTGGAGCAGCCGGTGAAATATGACTGGCTCGCCACCCCGTCGATCGTCTCCGGCGAGGCGCTGGCCGAGTACGATGCCGTCTGGGTCGTTCCCGGTAGCCCGTATCGTCATCCGCAGGGGGCCTTTACTGCGATCCGCTATGCCCGCGAAAACGGCATCCCTTTCCTCGGCACCTGCGGCGGCTTTCAGCACGCGGTGATTGAATACGCCCGTAACGTGCTCGGCTGGCAGGATGCTGGTCATGCGGAAACTGACAGCGAAGGGCGGATGGTGATCGCTCCCCTTAGCTGTTCGCTGGTGGAGACCTCCGCCGTCGTCGAGCTGCGGGCGAATACGCTGATTGCCCGCGCCTATGGCCGGGAGAGCATTGAAGAGGGCTACCACTGCCGGTACGGGGTGGACAGCGCGTTTGCCGGAGAGCTGGAACAGGGCGATCTGCGCGTCACCGGCTGGGATGAAGAGGGTGAGATCCGCGCCGTCGAGCTGGTGACGCACCCGTTTTTTGTCGCCACGTTGTTCCAGCATGAACGCCACGCGCTGGATGGGCGTCCCTCGCCGCTGGTCCAGGCGCTGATTCGCGCCGCGGCACAATAAACCCACCGGCAGCGGGCGCTGCCGGTCATCTTCAGGAATGGATTTCCCGGTCACGTCCGGCGAGGGCGCCGCAGACCGCCATCACCAGCGAAATCAGCGCCACCGCCAGCAGCGGAATATGCCAGTCGCCATTAGCATCGTGGATCTTACCCATCAGCGGCGGCCCGCAGGCGGCCAGCAGATAGCCGACGCTCTGCGCCATCCCTGACAGCGCCGCGGCCTGGTGCGCCGAGCTGGCGCGCAGGCCGATAAACGTCAGGCCGAGGATCATGGTAGCTCCGGAGCCAAAGCCGAACAGCAGCGTCCAGCCGATCGCCAGCCCTGGCAGCAGCCACAGCCCGGCGGCGCTGATGGCGCACATCAGGGCGACCAGCACCGCGATCCCACGCTGGTCGCGCAGCCGATGCAGGATCAACGGTATCGCCAGACCTGGCGCGGCGGTCGCCAGCTGCAGCAGGCCATGCAGCGAGCCGGCCTGCGCTTCGCTATAGCCCATACTCTGTAGAATCGACGGCAGCCAGCCGATAATCACGTAATAGACCAGCGAGTTGATGCCGAGGAACAGCGTCACCTGCCAGGCCAGCGCCGACCGCCAGATCCCCCGATTATGCATGGCGCCTGAGCCGGTCAATGGCGCCTCCGCCCGGTGCCGGGACTGTGGTAGCCAGCTGAGGATCGCCAGCAGCGGGAAGACCATCAGCAGCAACAGCGCGCCGCGCCAGCCGAATCCGGCCATTGCCACGGGAACCACCAGCGCCGAGCCGAGCGCCGCCGCGCCGCCCATCGTCAGGGAATAGGCGCCGGTCATCCGCGCGACATGCTGCGAGAAATCCCGTTTAATCAGCCCGGGCAGCAGGACATTGCCCAGCGCAATACCGCAGCCGATCACCGCCGTGCCGATAAACAGCAGCGCAGCGGAGGGCAGGGAGCGCAGGGCAATGCCGGCGCAGATCAGCAGCATCGCCAGCAGCAGGCTGCGTTCCATGCCGAACCGGCGGGCAACCCCTGCTGCCAGCGGCGAGACAAGGCCAAAGGCCAGCAGCGGCAGGGTGGTGAGCAGCCCGGTCTGCGCGGTGGTCAGGCCATAGTCGCTACGAATCGCGTCCAGCAGCGGCGCCGCGCCGGTAAAGACCACGCGCAGGGTGGTGGCGATGAGCAAGATACCGGCAATCAGCAGCGCGGGGCGGCGGCCGGTAGAGGAGATCACAGAAGACATATCATTCTCAAGGTAACTAACGAGGTGGTTACGATAGCGACTTTGTCCTCTGTTTAAATCAAGCTAAAATGACAGATTATCGCTAATATCGGACAACATAATGATCGGACTGGGTCTGGATGGTTATGAGCCGGACAGTGGCCACGAATCGGCCATTGCCTTTCGTATTCAGGTGGTGGAGGCGGAGCAGTATATTCCGGCGCATTCTCACCGTAAGGGGCAGCTGATCCTCGCCCTGCACGGCGCCTTGACCTGCGAGGTGGAGAACGCGATGTGGATGGTGCCGCCGCAGTATGCGGTGTGGGTCCCGGGACAGCTTTCCCACAGTAACCGCGCCACCCCCGGCGCCCAGGTGTGTTTCCTGTTCATCGAGCCGGGCGCCGCGCCGATGCCGGACCGCTGCTGTACGTTAAAGATTTCCCCACTGGTGCGGGAGCTGATCCTCACCCTGGCGGAACGCGGCGGGGAGTTGCTGGCCGCCCCTGCCACGGCCCGGCTGGTGCAGGTTCTGTTTGATGAGCTGCCCCGGCAGCCGCAGGAGCACCTGCAGCTGCCGGTATCAAACCACCCGAAAATTCGTCAGATGGTGACGATGATGGCCGAGGATCCGGCGCGCTGGCAGACCCTGAGCCAGTGGGCGGCGGTGTTTGCGATGAGCGAGCGCAATCTGGCCCGCCTGGTAGTGCGCGAAACGGGGCTGAGCTTTCGCCGCTGGCGCCATCAGCTGCAGCTGATCCTCGCGCTACAGCTGCTGATCCGCGGGCAGACGGTGCAGCAAACGGCTCAGGCGCTGGGCTATGATTCCACCACCGCCTTCATCACCATGTTTAAAAAAGGACTCGGACAGACGCCGGGCCGCTATCACGGCAGCCTGGCTACGACTTCCCAATAAACAATGAGATGATCCCGGCGGCAATCAGCGGTCCGACCGGGACGCCGCGAAACAGGGCGACGCCGAGTACCGTGCCGACCAGCAGCCCGGCCACCAGATGCGGCTGGGTGCCCATCAGGGAGACACCGCGCCCGCCGAGCCACGAAACAAACACCCCGACCGCAATCGCCAGCAGTGATTTCCAGTTCATAAAGGAGTGGATCAGCGTCGAGGGCGGCAGCGTACCGCTGGCGATAGGCGCCATCACGCCGATGGTTAAAATAATGATCCCGACAGTCAGCCCCTGTTTCTCAATCCAGGGAAAGAAGGTATTCAGCGGTGTAACGCGCACGATAATCAGCACGAGGATAGAGATCGCTACGGTGGTGTTATGGCTGATAAAGCCGAGCGCCGCCAGGCCCAGCAGGATCAACAGGGTGGTATCAAACATGTACAGAGGTCCTTGCCAAAAAAAGAAAGCCAAAAAATATCCCGCTTACTCTACGCATCGTGGCGTGAATAAACAGGATTTTCACGCCATGCGGCGAAAATCAGGGCGGATGCCCGGTTAGCTAAGGCGGCGAAAGGTCGCGATCTCCGGTCGGGCGATATGTAAATAATCCTCGGTATCGAGAATGATCGACCGGTCCAGGCGTCCGGCGTTAAAGGCGATTTGTGGAAAGCGCTCAAACAGCAGCGGGTCGGCCACCAGCCGCAGCGCCGGATGGAAGCTGAAGGGGGGAATGGCGCCGAACACGCAGGCGGTGAGGGCATCCACTTCCGCCGGACTGGCCAGCGAGGCTTTGCTGCCGCCGATATGTCGGGCCAGGCTGGCGAGATCGGCCTGCTGATCGGCGGCGAGGATCGCCAGCACATGCTGGTTGACGCCGTTTCCTTTTACTTTACAGACTAGCGCTTTTGCGCCCTGGCCAAGCGCGGTGCCGCGGATCGCCGAGACGGCTTCGCACTGGCCGACCGCGTCGTGCGCCATCACCCGGTAGCGCGCCTGGTGTTCGTCGAGCAGCGCGCACAGGCGCTGGTGGATATTACCTTCTACTGCTTCAAGCATAGCGTCCTCCTGACATCATCAAGCCGCCAGCTTAGCGCTGTTGCGTCAGCCTGCCAACGGTGGGCCGGGAAATTCACCATTCGCTCATTATTGCTTCACAGTGCTGTGGTGCAATCTCGCAGGCGCAGCAGATGAGTTTTGTAAATAAAAAAAAGAATGATTTTCATTTTCAATCGAACTTTTTTTATTTCGCTCAGTCTCTATCGGACGACACAGAATATTAATAATTGCCGTAATGAGGTTAGGATGATGCACGATGCAACCATGCAGGGTTCCCCACGCAAGAAGTTTAATAAAATAAGGGAGCTCAACAGACGGCGGAATTACTTTACTAAGAAAGTACGTAATGCCCTGCGGGTGGGAGTGGCGAAAGCGCTCTGGGACCGCCGACGCCGTCAGCCGGTGGATTTGTCGTCCGCGAAAACCGTCTTACTCATGCGCAATGAGGGGGCGGTCGGCGATGTGGTGGTGGATTCCGCGCTGGTAAAATGCCTGCATCAGTCAGGTTATATCGTTGATTTTCTACTGACGACCTCTAACAGCCAGGTGATGCGCTATAACCCGCGGATCCGCCATATTTATGAAGCTGAGCCGGTCAATTCCGCTGACTTTTTGCGTAAATTTAACCATAACGTTCCCCGCGACGTCATTAATGAACTGGCTAATAATAAGTACGATATTATTATTGACCCTTCGCTGTTCGATATTCCCGTGCATCGCCTGCGGCTTTTTCGACAAATAAAAGCCAAATCAGTACTCGGGTTTAATAAATGGCCATCGATTAAACATTACTCTCACTCTTTTGATTTTGACTGCCAGCGCTGGCACGTGACGAAGACGTTCGCGTTGATCGCCGACTATCTCCAACTGGACACCCGCGCTCTGGACACTTACGACCTGGCGGTGCCCGGGCCGATTATGCAGGAGGTGGCGCAGTATCTGGCGTCGCTGAGCGGAAAAGCGGTAGTGATTAATATTTTTGCCGGCCATGCCGACCGGAGTCTCTCCCAGACGCAGCTGGCCGAACTGCTCGACAAGCTGCGGACTCGCCATCCGGGGCTGGCGGTTATTCTGCTCGATCACCGGCGTGAGATCCGCATCCCGCTGCCGCCGGAGGTGGTGATTAATCCGTTTAACACGCTGCACCATGCGATGGCGCTGATTGCCCAGGCGGAGCTGATTATCTCCCCGGACACCTCGGTGGTGCATATGGCGGCGGCGTGGAACAAACCGCTGATCGCGGTCTATAAGGACGTTCTGCTCAATAACCGGCTGTGGGCCCCGGGCTATGACAATGCCAGGCAGATCATTGTTAAATGCGGGAAGGTCCATCAGCATCGCGAGCTGGTGGATCGGATAATGGCGGCGCTACCGGAGACGCTGTGAGGCGATGAGGGGAGGCTGGCAGGGCTCACCTGCTGGCCGTATGCAAGAGCCTGCAGGTGAGCGAAGGTTGCATTGCCAGTCTGCAACCGCCGCTATTGTACTGTTGCCCGCAGCTCTGACACATCCGGGAAAGCTCTTAAAGAGATGGCCACCGCCAACGACGGGCGGCATCACTCTTCAGTGAGCCACATATCCGCTTCTTCAAACATCTCCTGCACCGTACGGCTGATCAGCTCTTTTTCATGCTTGCTGGCGTCGGTGTTGATCGCCGGCAGCGTCATCATCGGCTTCACCCGCACTTCCGCTTCCGGGAAAATGCGCTGCATGCGTTTGGTCAGTTCGTTAAGAATGGCCTCTCTGGCACCCGGCAGCCCGGCAAAATTGCGCTTGTCATAAATCAGTTCCACAAACATCTTCTGTCCTCTGTATGCTGATCGCGGGCGATAGTTTTACTGTATTAATGTACAGTGTCAAGCGAATGCCGCGGTGCTGCTCATCCGCAACCTCGTGCGGTAGACGGGCTGCGCGCAAAAGCAGCACCTCGTCCGCCGGCGGTCAGGCAGGCCTCACTGACGAGCGGAGGGGATTTCCGCGCTGCAAAGGCGTTATCGCTGATTGCGTAGGCCTGGTAAACGCAGTGACCTTCACCCGAAGCGATGTCATTACCTGCGTACATTCATTTCGCGACGGGCAGGTCTGAATATCGGGTGGTGTAAGCCGGGGAAAGCATTTCACGCTTCATCGCCCAGGATTTTTCGATCCCCTGACCGGCAAACCAGACCTTTCCTTTCCCGGATTGATTTAATTGGTCGATAACGTCCATTAACGCAGCACTATTTTTGCGCGGCGCGTTATCGTCAAATAAGTTTAGCTGCGCTATGCCATTACTGAAGAAATCAGCAAGCATAACACCGGCTTTCATATATCGATAACCATCAATCCAAATTCTCTGCAGGCAGTTTGTGGCACAATTTATAATGTCACGGGTATCATTCGATGGCGTTAATAACCTCATTGACGCTTGATTGCCATAATATGTTTCATTAACGGCGTGCGGACTCGTCCGGACAAATACGCTAACGAAGCGGCAAAATTGATGCTCACTGCGTAATTTTTCTGCTGCTCGCTCAGCATAGGCGCAAATGGCTTGATGCATATCTGAATACTGCGTTACCCGGTTGCCAAAAGAGCGACTACAAATAATCTGTTGTTTTTTTGGGGAAAATTCTTGTAGCTCAAAACATGGCTCACCACGCAGTTCGCGAACGGTCCTTTCCAGCACCACATTGAAGTGCTTTTTTATGACCCATAATGAGCTTTCAGCCAGATCCAGAGCGGTATTAATACCCATTAAATTAAGTTTTTTACTCATTTTTCGCCCAACGCCCCAGACCTCTTCAACAGGGACAAGGGCGAGTAGCCTGCGTTGGCGCACAATATTGGATAAGTCGACAACGCCGCCCGTGCCGCGCCATGTCTTGGCGGCATGGTTAGCGAGCTTGGCTAATGTCTTGGTTTGCGCAATACCTACGCCCACCGTTAAGCCAGTATTTTTCAATACGTTAGTTCTTATTTCATGGCCGAAGGTGGATAAGGGGACGCAATTCATTACTCCGGATAAATTAATAAAGGCTTCATCGATAGAGTAGATTTCTATTGACGGAGACATTGCCGTGAGCGTTTGCATAACACGGTCACTGAGGTCGGCATAAAGCGCATAGTTAGAACTGAAAAAATGAACACTGGAATAATAAGGGTTATTTTTTATTTTAAAGAAAGGTTCGCCATTTTTTATACCGAGGGATTTTGCTTCGGCAGAGCGAGAAATAATGCAACCATCGTTATTGGACACGACCACAATAGGCTTCCCCTTTAAATCAGGGCGAAAAACCGTTTCACAAGAAGTATAGAAGTTATTGACATCGACGAGGGCAAACATAATTATTTATGCGCTTTAATGCTAAAAATGACCACGCCAAATATTTCTAACTCTTCGGCATTATGAAACGAAATGGAAGCGTAATCGCGATTGTGGGGCACTAGCTGTAAAAAAGGATGAGTGCGAAGTTCTTTCACGGTGAATTCACCTGCGATAGCCGCAATGACGATATCACCATGTACGGCAGACAGTGAGCGGTCAACCACTAAAAGGTCTCCATCACTGATGCCGGCATCACGCATAGACTCTCCGCTGACTTTGATGAAGTAGGTAGCACTCGGATGTTTTATCAATAATTTATTGAGATCCAGCCTGTCCTCAACATAATCCTGAGCGGGGCTGGGAAATCCGCAGGGCACCCTCTCGGAGAAGAGGGGGAGCATGAGTGGGGGCGAAATCTCAGTTGGCCGAGTAAACTGCATGGTATCGATCCTCGAATACTGTTTTTATATACAGTATTATTGAATGTGCTGATGGATCAAGGCGCACGTGACGTTGTTTTTATAACTGCATGAATATAATGATGATTTATGTAAAACATGCCATGTGGTGTTGTTGCTGAACTGCCATCGCTGTGTAGCGCGACCAGTACGCCAATGTTGACGTTTGCCCGGTAAGACGACCGCTGTATTACATGGAGCATGATCGACTCTTTTTTCACCCTCTCTTCAGTATTTAATATTATTGAGAAAGCGAAGGGTATGAGGATGTTTCATTGGAGGATGTTTATAAAATATTGTCACCTTTATCTTTCAGTGTGGAAAGACATTATTTATTTTAACTTAAATGGCTTGACAAATTTGATGGCAAGGATAGATTTGAGCAACTGCTCTAATTTATATTTATCATCTGCGGGATCCGAAAGTGATACGCTGTGATTAACCATGACACTACATAACCAGGGGATCTACTGACATGAAAATTTTTTTCCAGGGCACCAGACTTAAAAAAGCAAAAATACTAACGGTTGCCTTTTCTTTCGCCTTTTTCACCGCATCGGTGCAGGCAAAGTCCTCGCAATCAGAGAGTTATAATGTCGCCGTTTATCGCGGGGAGGCCGGGTGCCCGGGTTGTTCTGAAATGGTGGTAAAATCGCTGATCGCGACAGGTCTGCCTCTGCACATTTCTTATGTGGGCGAAAAAGAAAAGCTGAAATTAAATGCGCAAACACTGAAAAAATTCGATCTCTATATTCAACCTGGCGGCGGTCAGGATATACCCGGCTCTTATCAAGCCCTGGGTGATGAAGGGGCAGAGGCTATCCGCAATTTTGTGAAAAGTGGCAAATCCTTTCTTGGTCTTTGTATGGGAGCCTATCTTGCCGACAAAGACTGGATAGGGCTTATTGATGCGCCTTTAGAATCAGAGGTGGGAAGACCCGGTTCGCAGGCCGTTGATGAAGGCGATTATACCCTGCAACTGACATGGAATAATAAACAAGAGCCTTTTTACTACCAGGATGGGCCTTATCTCAACAGTAGTATCTCAAGTACTGGATTCCAGCCGATCGCTTACTACAAGAATGGAGATATCGCCATTGGTAAGTACCGGTATGGTAAGGGAAACATCATCCTGTCAGGTCCACATCCTGAAGCCGATGAGACCTGGATAGACAGCGCTGCGCCAGGGAATACGACGGCAGAAAGTAAAATGCAGCGTATTTTAAGTTATCTCAATATAAAAAAGGGTTAACTGATACGCTACCTTGCTTCACCCACTCAGAAATCTTTTTTAAGTATTTTAAAGGCAAGCTCAGATATTTCATTAAGAAAAATGCTGCGTCTGTCTTCTGAATAATCGAGGATCAGCAAGCTGGAATACCCATCAATTAATGTGTTTATTTGTCTGGCTGAGGTAGCGGCGTTTTCCGCAAGGAACTCGCCTTCCTGCATCCCTACGCTAATGATGCCTTCAAGAATAGTGATCCATTGCAGGGAGTGATCGTGCACTAATTTAGCATAATCCGCATCGCGTGCTGCCATTGGCCATAGTTCAAGGTAGAGCAGCCAGTGTGCCGAAGGTGCATCGGGTAACAGCGTTCTGATATAGAGGTTTACTCTTTCACTAGCGCTCATTTTTTCTGACGCGTTTAAAAACGCATGACATTCTTGTATGTCATTTTCAAACATATACTGAATAGTGGATTTCTTGAGCGTTTCCCAGTCTCGATAATAGTGATAGATATGACTTCTGGAAATATTCATTTTCTGCGTCAAATCACGGGTTGAGACATTGCTAAACCCTTTTTCTCTGAACAGTTGTAGCGCAGCTATTTTTATCAACTCAGAAAAATTGGCCGTTTTCAATATTTCAACCTTAATCACTATCCATTAAAGCGTGAACTATATCATAATTTCTGAAACCTTGCACGTGTTCAACATTCGGGGATAGCTGTTAGCATTGTGTTTTTTATAGCATTAACAAAATAACGAAAATCTATTTTGTGGGTCTGGTATAAATTCAGCTGCAGGGAGGTTGCTTTATTATTAGCTATGCGCAGGATGCTATTCCTGCCGCGTGCGGTAGTGGCCGCAACGGTGGAGTGGAAAACCGGGAAAGAGAACGTCGCTATTACCCGGTGAGCTATCATGATGACAACGTGCTTATCGGCAAGGTAGGCGATAAGCACGGCATTTTTCAGACCGAGCGTGGTTTGCCGCCGCGTGGGTAGCCGCTGCGCCACCACACGCTTTTAACGCAATTGCGCGCAGGCGCCCGCTATCCGCTGGCAGGCTTGGGTTAGCAGGCCATCTTCTATCGCATACGCAATACGCAAATACCCCGGCATTCCAAACGCGGAGCCGTGTAAAACGGCCACCTGGGTTTGTTCTAATAGCCAGTTCGCCAGCGCGCTGTCGTTGCGAAGGATTTCGCCGCCAGGGGTCATCCGGCCCATGAGCGCCTGGCAGTTAGCAAACACATAGAATGCCCCCTGGGGAGCGGTGGCGCTCAGGCCATCGGTGGCGGCAATCATTCCCAGCACCTGCTGGCGGCGTTTATCTAACACGTTGAGCCAGCCGTCGAAGAAATTGGCTGAGTGGTTAAGCGCTGCGACCGCCGCAGCCTGCGAAATACTGCTGGGGTTGGAGGTGCTTTGTGATTGCAGGATCTGCATGGCGGCAATCAGCCATTGCGGCCCTCCCGCATAGCCCAGACGCCAACCGGTCATGGCGTGGCTTTTGGACACACCGTTTACCGTCAGGGTACGTGAAACCATCTGCGGGGCGGCCTGGGCAAAAGTGGTAAAAGGGGTATTGTCATAGCGCAGCGGCTCGTAAATATCGTCGGCCATCACCAGCACCTGTGGGTAATCCGCCAGCACCGCAGCCAGGGCACGCAGTTCCTGCTCGCTGTAAATCGCCCCCGTCGGGTTGCCCGGCGAGTTGAGGATCAGCCAGCGCGTTGATGGGGTGAGGGCGGCGGCCAGTTGTTGTGGCGTCAGCTTCCAGCCGTTTTGTTCATCACAGGGCACAATCACCGGTTCGCCATCGGCCAGAGAGACCATATCCGGATACGAGACCCAGTAGGGGGCGGGAATGATGACCTGCTGCCCGGCGTCGAGGGTGGCCAGAAAAGCATTGAAAATAAGCTGCTTGGCGCCACTGCCTGCGATGATCTCTTGCGGACGGTAATGCAACTGATTGTCGCGAGCGAACTTGGCGGCAATGGCCTCCTTTAACGCGGCGGTGCCGGAAACGGCGGTATACTTAGTCTGATGATGCACGATCGCTTCAATGCCCGCATAGCTGATATGGGCCGGGGTAGCAAAATCCAGTTCTCCTTCGCCCAGGTTGATAACCGGCTTGCCTGCGGCTTCCAGTGCCCGTACCTGGTCAGAAATGACCGCTGTCGGTGAAGGGCGTACAGATTGCATACGACGGGCGATTTGACTGTTATTCATAAATCCTCTTTTGTATCTAATGATTCAATTAATACAATTAGGTCCCCAACCTCAGCAGGAAACTCGCCGTGTCACCGATCTTTATTCTCGATAACACCTCTGCGCCCGCTCGCTACGGTATTACCGCCAGCCTGTGGGCTAATCGTCTTGGACTGCCTCTCTGGTGCCTTCGCCCCGACTTCGCCGGCGATGTTCCCGACAGCCATCAGCACGTCATTCGTGCCGGGTACTGCGTGACCAGCGGCCTCTGGCGCAGCGATACGCTGCGTGAAGAGGTGCGCGATATCGCCAGCCTGCCTGAGTCAGATGCTGTCATTGTGCTGGCGTCCTCGCAGGCAGCGCTTATCGCCGACCTGCCGGGCCAACGGCTGTTCAGCGATGACCGCAACCAGCGCCTGACGCTCAGCGACGGGCAACATACGGTGTTAGACCTCACCGCCGATCGCTATGGTCGCTGGGATGCCGGGGAGCCATCCTCTGCCGGGACGTCCTTGCGCATCGCACTGATTGGCCGTGAGTCAGACCCCCGTCTGGTTTCCCCCGCCACGCTTGGCTCACTGGGTGATGCCGCGGCGTCGCTGGGGCTGAAGCTGGATGTCCATTTCTTCTCGCCGGTCAGTCTGTCCCCTGGGTTACACGACCTCCACGACGTCCAGGGCGTCGTGTTGCCAGGCGGTTCCTCGATGGCCGCCGTCAAGGGACAAATCCGCGTGGCGGAAGATACGCTTGCCCGCGGACAGCCCACGCTGGGGTTATGCCTGGGAATGCAGAGCATGATGACCGCAGTCGTGCGCCGACGTCCGGGTTGCGAATCAGCCATTCCCGCCGAAGTGGCTCCGGATGAGGCTCTGCACAGCTTTGTTCCCTTTGTCGATGGCCGTCATCGCTGCGGCGTATTCCCTTTTTCCTTCGGGTTGATCCCCGGTGATATCCGCGAAATGCACTACAACCATCGCTACTGCTTTAACACCGACTTATTGCCGGCGCTGGATCGCAGCGGAGTCAGCGTCAGTGCGCAAACGGACGATATCGTGGAGGCCATCTCCCAGCCGGAACTGCCGTTCTGGCATGGTGTGCAGGGGCACCCGGAACTGATGTCCCGCCCGGATGCGCCCCATCCGCTGTTCGTCGCCTTTTTACGGGCGGCGCTTAACGCGCCAGCGTAACGCCGCTACGGCTGTCGCTGGCAAGCGCCGACATGACGTGAGTCAGCTCCGCCAGCGCCGCGTCGTCGATCGGTTTTAACGGTGCGCGTACGGTGCCGCCGTTAAAACCGCGCAGCGCCATCGCCGCTTTCACCAGCTGCGGCTGACCATGTTTGCGCGCCAGCGCGCGATACGCGTACCACAGCTGATGCAGATCGCGGGCCGTGGCGGCATCGCCCTGTTCCACGGCCCGGAAGGTATTGATAATCAGCTCCGGCAGCGCGCCGCTGTTGGTGGTGCTGATGCCGTCAAACCCGGCCATCATTGGCCCGAGGAAGGCCAGATCGGAAGCACAGAACAGGCGCAGACGCCCACGCAGACGGTTGGCAATCTGGTCGATGGCGGTGGGGTTGAGATCGCCCTGTTTGATGCCGACCACGTTGGGGATCTCTGCCAGTTGTTCCAGCAGCGCCGGGGAGAGGGTGATGCCGATGCCCGGCGCGTTGTACACCAGGATGCCGGTTTTGGATAAGGGAGCCATCTCTTTGAAGTAGCTGACGATCTGTTGGTCAGTGATTTCGCTAACAAAGGGCGCGGTCACCATCGGCAGGCCGCCCAGCTCGCTTGCCAGCAGCGTCAGCTCGCGGGCATCGCGCGGGTCGGCGCTGGCGCTGCACAGCATGACCGCCACGCGGTCATCCACACAGGCCATGACTTGATGAAACAGCTCACGGCGTTCTTCGACGGTCATCACCGGGAATTCACCGTAGGTGCCGCCAATCAGCAGACCGTCATAACCCAGACCAATCACGCGTTCAATATTTTCACGTAACGCCGGAAAGTCGATCGCGCCGCTGGCGGTGAACGGGGTGACGGTGATGTTGAAAATACCGCGCAGGCGTTCACGGCATTCATTGATATCTTTCATTTTTCTTTCCTTACAGCAGTGTGAGAGGGCGAGCCAGGGAACCCAGCTGACGATATCCGGTTTCGGTCACCACCACGGTTTCACTGACGCCGACGGTAAATTGACCGTAGATCCGCAGAGCCGGTGGAATGTGGAAGGTCATTCCTGGCTGCAGCTCAGTGGTGACGCCACGATACAGACTGAGAATGCCGCCTTCGCCCCAGTCCGGCGCAAAGGCGATACCGATGGAGTAACCGGTGCGTTTTTTGAAGTTTTCGGTGAACCCGGCGCGATCAATCACCTTCTGGCAGGCCAGGTGCGGCGCTTCGCAGGTGGCGCCTGGACGAATGGCATCAAGAGAGGCCTGCAGGGCTTCCTGACACACTTTTTCCATTTCGATGGCGATAGCGGGCGGCCGCCCCAGCCAGGCGGAGCGCATCATCGCGGCGTGGTAGCGGTCGTGAGCCGCTGACATTTCGAGAAATACCGGGTCGTTATCCTGCATCACCCGACGACGCCATGTGCCATGCGGCACGCCGCTGCGTGGGCCGGTCGAGACCAGCGGTTCCATGCCGACATACTCGGAACCGGCGGCAATGGCGGCCCCCATCATCGCCGAGACCAGCGCGTTTTCGTCTGCGCCGCTGCGAATCGCCGCCATGCCCGCGCGCATGCCCGCGTCCACATAGCGCGCTGCGATGGCGATTTTTTCCACCTCCGCCGCCGATTTCACGGCGCGCAGCGGCTCGATGACGCCCGCGGTATCGGCAATGGTGCCGAGCCTGGCCTGCAGGGCTTCATACACGGCAACCGGCAGGAACCAACCGCGTTTGTCCAGCCCAATCCGTTTGTGGAGCCAGCCGCGCTGTTGCAGCATGCCCACCAGGAAATCCACCGGGTTATCGCCATCCTGGTAGATGGCGGCGTCAGAAATAAAGGTGTTGGCGATAAAGTTAAAGTATTCGAGCTGGCGAATCACAAACACCGGATCCCCTTCTACCGGCAGCAACAGCGCCTGGAAGGTGTAATAGCCCGGTGTTTGCTGACCGGTGAGCCAGAAAATGTTTTCCGGGCCGGTAACGATCATGACGTCCACGCCCGCGCGGCTTAAGCGTTCGCGGGTGCGTCGAATGCGTTGCGCATATTCATCAGCGCTAAAGGCGGACTCACTGCCCTGAATCACATTGTTAACATCTTGCATGAGTAAACTCCTGGAGTAAGTGGGCCTGCGCGGCATTAAACTGCACGCCCAGACCGGGTGAGTCATTGACGGTGACCAGGCCATTGCGGTATTCCAGCCCGCTGACGGGATCATCCGTTAAGCCATCGGCGCCATACAGCTCGGCAAATGCCGGTTGCACGACACGACACAGCTGGAGCGCGGCGGCGGTGGCAGCATGGCCTTCATTCATCTGGCCAATCATGAATGGCACGTCGGCGAGTCGCAGCCGGTTGGCGGCGGCCAGCGTCGGCGCAAGGCCACCCAGTTTCACCAGTTTGAGATGCCCCCACAGCGCACCTTTGGCGGCGATCAGCCGGGTGATGGCGGCATCACTGTTGAGGCTTTCGTCGAGCATGATCGGGATGCCGTAGGCGTACAGCTCCGCAAGCTGGCTGTCGTTTGCCGGGCTTAACGGCTGTTCGATGTAGCTGAGCTTCAGCTCGCGCAGAGACGGGAATGCCGCGTGAGCCTGCGCCAGAGACCACTGGCCGTTCACGTCAATCGCCAGCGAAATCTGCTGGCCGAACCGCTGGCGCAGCCGTTGCAGACGGGCCAGGTCGGTAGCGAAATCCGCCACGCCTGTGCGCAACTTCAGCTGGGTGAAACCGCGAACGACATAGCGTTGCGCCTGCTCCAGCATCTGTCTCTCGCTGCCCCAGAACAGGGTCTGGTTGGTGTGCCACGCAGGCAGGCCATCCCGCGCCCCCAGCCAGGCGGCAACGCTTACCCCGTGCTGACGCGCCAGCAGGTCGTGCAAGGCCATATCCAGCACCATGCGCGATGGCGGCAGGAGCGTGCAGTCTTCGTCATCTAGCGCGGCGAGTCGCGCGGCGGGCGCCTGGCGCCAGTCCCAGCGGCGAAGTATCTGAAGCAGGTTGTTCAGCACCTGCTCTTCGCGGTAGCCATGCAGGTAGCGAATGTTGAGCCGCACTTCGCCAATCCCGGTCACCCCCTGGTCTTCCAGACGCAGCCAGAGCGTGTCGAGCGCCGTCACCGGACCAGAGGCAGCGGTATGCAGCGTCACATCGGCGTAATGCAGATCTCCCCGAAAGAGCTGCGCTTTCATAAACCGGGCTCCGGCGGCAGCATGGCGAGCGCAATATCGAGATAGAGGTAGGCCGCGGCGATAAATTCATCGACAGGGACAAATTCATCGGGTTTGTGAGCCACGGCCAGCGAACCGGGGCCAATCACGACGCCTTTTGCGCCCAGCGAACGGAAATGCACCAGGTCACATCCCCCCTGAAAACCAAACGGGCCGGGTTCGCTCTGCCCATGACGGCGACAGGCAGCAAGGCTTTGCTCGACAATGGCTTCGCGGCTGTCGGTTTGCGTCGCGCCGCCGGTAGTGGGCTGCCAGGCGATAATTTCGGCTTCCACACCTGCATGTGCGTATGCGTGGTCGAGCAGTTGCTGCAGTTCGGCTTTGACGACCTCTTCGTCTTCGCCCGGAACCATGCGACGGTCAAGCAGCAGCTCACAGCTGTCTGGCACCACGTTGTCCGCATGGCCGCCGTGGATGCGGGTTACCGTCAGGCTGGCGTTGCCGACCAGATCGTGGCAGCGGCAACGCACCTGCTGGTGGTGGGCTTCTTCAATCAACCCTAACAGGCGCGCTGACTGGTAAATCGCGTTAACCCCCAGCTCCGGCGTACCGGAATGCGCGGTGACGCCTTTAACCCGCACGCGAGGACGTAAGCTGCCTTTGTGGGCGGAGAAGGTGGCATTCGAGGTCGGCTCGCCAATCACCGCGAAATCAATCGCCGGTGGATTATCGCGGACGTAGAATTTCGCCCCTTCGCTGGCGACCTCTTCATCGGCGGTGAACACCCCCATCAATGTGCCGGACCACTGCTGACGGTTGGCAGCCAGCAGACGCAGGGCTTCAACCATCGCCACCAGCGGGCCTTTGGCATCGCAGGCGCCGCGTCCATACAGGCGTCCGTCACGCTCGGTGAGCGTGAAGGGATCGCTGGCCCAGCCGCTGCCCGCCGGAACGGTGTCAAGGTGGGTGTTAAAGGCGAAACACGGCCCCGGTCCATTGTTCAGGACGGCGATAACGTTGGTCCGCCCCGGTGCGTATTCGCTAAAGGAGAGATCGAACCCGGCGGTCAGCAGCCAGCCTTCCAGACATTCGGCGGCTTCGCGCTCATGGCCCGGTGGATTCTCCGTGTTGATGGCAACCAGCGTCGCTAAGTCCTTTTTCATACGAGCGCTGTCAACCTGATAACTGGACATAGGAACTCCGTGATTAATGTAATATTTGCGTCAGGAAGCGCTGCGCGCGGTCGCTGACATGGCCGGCGAAGAAATCGCTGGTGTTGGCGCGATCGATAATTTCGCCGTCTTCCATAAACAGAATCTTGTTAGCGGCCCGACGGGCGAAGCCCATTTCGTGAGTCACCACCATGCTGGTCATGCCTTCTGCGCTAAGCTCCGCCATGACTTCCAGCACTTCACGGATCATCTCCGGGTCGAGGGCGGAAGTGGGCTCGTCGTAGAGCATCAGCTCGGGCTTCATCGCCAGCGCCCGGGCAATCGCCACGCGCTGCTGCTGTCCGCCGGAGAGCTCGTCCGGAAAATGGTCTGCACGTTCGTTGATGCGCACTTTTGCCAGCAGGTTGTCCGCCAGTTTGCGGGCATCAATACGGTTCATTCCCAACACCGTCATCGGGGCCAGCATGATGTTTTCCGCTGCGGTCAGGTGCGAGAACAGCTCGTAGTTCTGGAACACCATGCCAATGCGCTGACGCAGTTTGTGCGCCGGCACATCGCCCCGGCTGATGTGCTGGCTGGCGAAGAACACATCGCCGCTGTCGGCGGGCGAGAGCATGTTGACGCAGCGTAGCAGGGTGGATTTTCCCGAGCCGGACGGGCCAATCAGCACCACGGTTTCTCCGCGTTGCACGGTCAGAGAGCAGTTTTTGAGTACGGCCTGGCGACCAAAAGTCTTATCAATGCCGATCATCTCCAGCAGCGGTTTCTCACTCATGGTTCCTCCCGGACGGTTTTCGGTAATTTAAACAGGCGAGTCAGCCGCTTCTGGCTTTTGCTGCGGCGCTGCCTGGGATCCAGCACGCGTTCCAGCCACGACTGGAAGATCATGAACAGGCTGGTGAGCAGCAGGTAATAGATGCCCGCAGCGCAAAGCGCTTCGAAGTAACGGAAGCTGGCGCTGGCGGCCTGGTTAGCGACCAGCAGCAGTTCCTGAACGGCGATAACCGAGACCAGCGCGCTCGATTTCAGCATGCTGATCATCTGGTTACCCATCGGCGGCAGAACGATGCGTGCGGCCTGAGGCAGAACGATTTTTCGCATGATCTGGCCGTGAGTCATCCCCAGCGCCATGCCGGCGGTGCGCTGGCCGCTTTTCACCGCCTGCAGGCCAGAGCGCAGAATTTCCGCCATGTAGGCGCCTTCATTGAGCGAAAGGGCCAGCACTGCACAGGTAAACGCGGAGAAGCGTAAGCCGAAGCCTGGCAGCACGTTGTAGACAAAGATTATCTGGAACAGCACCGGCGTCCCGCGAAACAGCCACAGGTAGAAAAAGGCCAGCCCTTTCCCGGCGCGAAACGGCGCTTCCTGCAACAGCGCCAACACCAGGCCCAGCACCACGCCACACAACAGTGAGCAGAGGGTAATCAGTAGCGTCATCCACGCACCCCGAATAAATTCGGGGGAGAGGAAGTACTGCCACATTAAATCGATCGACATAGCGTTCTCCGGTTAATGGCAAACGGGTTAGAAAAGGGCAACGGAGTCTGGGAAGTTCCACTTCTTAATCAGTTGCGTGTAGGTGCCATTTTTGACGAGGCTCTGCAGACCTTGCTCCAGCAGGGCCTGGGTTGCGGTATCGCCTTTACGCACGGCAAAGGCGATGTGAGTATTCGCTTCGAACTCGGCGCCAACCGCTTCGAACATGCCGGCTTTTTCGGTAAACAGGGCGACGGTGCCCGGCGTGGAGAGGAACTCGGCATCGGCACGTCCCTGGGCGACGGCCACGGCGGAATCGGTGGCGGCGGGGAACGTCATGACGTTGATGGCCGGTTTTTTGGCCTCCACGCAGCGCTGATTGTCTGCCCGCGCCTGGCTCTCTTCGATCCCGCCGAGCGTCACGGCGATGTTTTTGCCGCAGAGGCTCAGGTCACGTCCGGTGATGTTGGCCGGGTTACCTTTGCGGACCACCACGCGGCTGCCGATTTTCAGATAGGGTACGAAGTCAACCTGCTCGGCACGGGTCGGATTGACGTACATGGCGGAGTTGATGATATCCAGACGTTTACCCTGCAGCGCCGGAATAAGCCCTTTGAATTCCATCGGCATTGGCGCCGGCGTCAGTTGGATCTCTTTGCTTAGCGCGTTGATCAGGTCGATATCGAAGCCGGTAAGCTTGCCTGCTTTCACGTATTCAAAAGGCATGAACGTCGCTGCCGTTCCATAGGTCAGTTGACCCTTGGCGATGGTTTCCACCGCCGCATGGCTGACCAGCGGCAGGGCGGTCAGCGCGAACATCAAAGTACGCACGCGGCGAAACAGAAAAGAATTGCTGGACATAGTCGTCTCCTGGCTAAGGTTTAAATTGAATTTAGTGAGTCAATAAATACAATTATGCGTGTGAAAAAACGTCTCATTCTGGTGCGTGTTGCACGTTAACCGTGCACTCCTTGCTTTACTTTGCTGCGTTTTGTTGGTCGTGATATTGTATATATCGACCACAACAATGCATTTCAGGGAATCGTGAATTCATGCAGCCTGACTCCACTGCGAGCAGTCGCCGGATAGCCCGGCAAATACTCGACCTGATATCTGAAGCAAGATTCGATCCAGGTCATCATTTACGTGAGCAACATCTTGCCGATGCGTTGGGTGTTTCGCGTACGCCGGTACGTGCCGGGCTCAAGGAACTGACCCGCATGGGGGCGGTTGAAGCGCGGCCAAACCAGGGTTTTTTCCTGCTTAAACGCAGTAATGAGCTGGATCAGCTGGAGATTGAGCAGTCCAAGAGCAATGACCAGAAGTTGTACGAGCAACTGGTCCATGACCGCATTGCAGGTATCCTGCCGGAATCCTTTACCCAGACCGAAATCAGCCAGCGCTATGATGTTGATCGCGGCGTGCTGACCCGTACGCTGGTGAAGCTATCGGAGGATGGCCTGATTGCCCGCAATGCAGGGCATGGCTGGCGCTTTCTGCAAACCCTGAACTCCGATATCGCTCTGCGCAATAGCTACGGTTTTCGCCTGATGATTGAACCGATGGCGTTGCTGACGCCCAATCTGCATGTTGACCGGCAGATGCTTAAACGTCTGCGCGCCCGGCATCTGAGACTCATCACCCACCCGGACATTACGCAGGTCCCGGCCAAAGAGATTTTCGAAACCGATGCGGCGTTTCACGAGTTGCTGGCAGAGGCCAGCGGCAATCTGTTTGTATTACAGGCCATTCAGCAGCAAAACCGGCTGCGCCGCCTGCTGGAATTTGGTAGCTATCACAATAAGCGTCGCGTAAAAGAGTGGTGCGAAGAGCACGTTGCCATCATTGATGCCCTGCGAGAGAACAAACAGGAACAGGCGGCAGAGTTGATGAGAAAACACCTGCAATACGCGTTTGACCAGGTCAATGTAAAAAGCCCACGCGTATAACTGGCATCACTATTGCACATAATGATCCTGAAAATACAATCAGGAGCATTTATGAATTTGCAGATACAACAGCGTGTGGCACTGGTTTGCGGTGCGGGAAGTGGCCTTGGACAGGCTATCGCCTGCTCGCTGGCGCAGGAAGGCGTGAAGGTCGCCGTGACAGGCCGCAAAAGAGAGAAGCTGGCGCAAACGGTGGAACGCATCACTCAGCTGGGCGGTCCCGCCCGCGCCTGGCCGCTGGATCTTGCCATCCCGGAACAGTTTGATACGGTCATCGCCGATATCCGCGAGCACTGGGGCGACATCGATATTCTGGTCAATAATTCCGGTGGCCCACCGCCCACGCTGGCACAGGGGACGGACGGCGCCGTCTGGCAACAGCAATTTTCAGTGATGGTCGCCTCGTTAATCCAGCTCACCGATAAACTACTGCCCGCCATGCGCAGCCGTGGCTGGGGACGCATTATTACCTCCACCTCGTCCGGTGTGATTGCCCCTATTCCGGGTCTCGCCCTGTCGAATGCGCTGCGCATGAGCTTACTCGGCTGGTCGAAAACCCTTGCCGCTGAAGTGGCGGCCGACGGCGTCACGGTGAATGTGATGGTGCCTGGGCGCATTGCTACCGACCGGGTGGGTCAGCTGGATGCTATCAAGGCGAAACGGGAACATTCCACTGCGGAAGCGGTCGCGGAGAAGAGTCGTCTGAGCATTCCGGCGGGACGTTATGGCCACCCCCATGAGTACGGCGCTACCGCTGCCTTTTTGGCAAGCCAGCCTGCCAGCTACATTACCGGGGCGGTGATCCGGGTCGATGGCGGATTGATTGGTTCGGTTTAGTGGGGAGTCGCGTGCAATGCCAGTCGCTGGTGTCGTTGACTGGCATTCACGCCTCTCTCGCGCTCATTCAGAATGAGGTGTTAACTATTGCGTACCGGGTGCGGGACAGGACGCCAGACCGGTTATCTTGTTTCTTCCCGCGTTGATGATCCCTGATGGTTCACCATGAAAAGTGCTGAAAGGGTGAGCAGTATGGCGCCGCTGATCAGTATCCACCCGGCGTGCTGAAAGGCGGCTAAGCTACCCTGCGTATGCGCCAGTCTGACGTAGCACGCCGTCACCAGGGCCGCGCCAGCCATCGCGCCAACACGCTGCAGGATGTTGAGAATCGGTGCTGCATCAGAAACATGACGGGTACCCGCCATCGCCAGGCCTGCCGCCATCGCCGGCACTGTCGCAAGGGCTAAACCGAACCCTCTGATAGCGAGTGCGCTACCGACCACGAGGTAGCTACTGCCTCCATCAATCATGGCCAGCGGCCATGTCGCTAACACCGAGATCAAGCCGCCAACGATCAGCACCACGCGGGGACCCAGCCGGTCTGAGAAATAACCGGCGACCGGGAATCCTGTGGCAGAACCGATTAACTGCGGGGTAAGGAGCAAACCCACATCAGCCAGTGCTTCATGGCAAACGTCGCGGAAATACAACGGGAGCAGGAACTGTCCACCAAAATTCACCGCACCTCCGATAGCCATCAGCAACGCCGATAATGTGAAGCCACGATGTTTGAAAAGGCTGAGATGAAGTAAAGGCGAGTCAATGCGAAAAGAGCGAAAGATAAACAAGCCGATAAACAGTGCGCCCACGCTGAGTAAGATAATGTTCCCGCTATTTTCACCACTATTCAGGCTGACGCCTTTAATACCCTCCATGAGCAGGGGAAGGCTACAAAGAATCAGTATTAACCCCATCCAGTCCAGGGAGAGCGGCTTATCATTTTTTATTGTCGGGCGAGGGAGTAATTTCCATCCCGCAAGCCAGGCACAGAGAGATAAGGGGACATTAATAAAAAACAAGACTCGCCATCCGCAGACCTGAAGCAGCACGGCCCCCAGAGACGTTCCCAGTAAGGGCGCAATGACGATAGCCACGCCTATCGTACCAATGATCCGCCCGAGGCGCTCGCGACCGACCACCAGACCCAGGATCGTCTGCCCGGCCGGCACGAGTAACCCGCCTGCCAGACCTTGCATTATTCTGGCGGTGAGCAGCACCTCGACATTCGGGGATAACGCGCAAACTGCCGAGAAAACACCAAATAAAATAAGTGCATAGAGCCAAAGTTGGGTGGCGCCAAACCGTTTTACCGCCCATGCGCTAACCGGAACGCCTGCGGCCAGCGCCATGAGGTACGCGGTGGCTATCCACTGGATGGAGGCGTCCGTCACCCCAAGGCCGTTTGCCATGGTCGGAAGCGCAGCACTGAGCATGGTGGATGAGAGCATGGTAGCGAATGCCCCAAGGGTGATGATGGCGGCTTGCATCCACAAAACCGGCGGGATGGCATTGATGGGGCCAGCATGGTTTGTTTTCTTTACCTGCGTATCTCGATTGATATTCATGGGATGACCTTTAGGTGCGATGCGTTAAAAAATCTATCATTGATCAATTTTTCTATCAATGATAGATTTATTTTCATCAATGGCGCCGGTAGGCTCCTGGTCAGGAGAAGATCTCTTTTTATCTACCACGGGCTCGGTTGGATGCATTAACAACAGGATGAACACCATGGCTAAAATTCAGCGGGATCAGGTCATTAATGCTGCATTAGCACTCTTAGATGAAGTTGGGCTGGAAGCGATAACGACGCGAAAGCTGGCGCAAAAGCTGGGGGTAGAATCCGCAACGCTGTACTGGCATTTCAGGAACAAGGCCAGCTTACTGGAAGAGATGGCCGCAACTGTTTTGGCCAGGCACCATTCGCTTCCGCTGGCTGAAGACACGGCCGAGTGGGCAGACTGGCTGGCAAATAACGCGCGCAGTTTCCGCCGCGCGCTTCTCGCTCATCGGGATGGCGCACTGCTCCATGCGGGGACAACACCGGCGCGGGTAGGAGGGGAAACGTTCTACCCAAAGGTGGCTTACCTTATGCGGGCCGGCTTTTCTGAGGCCGAAGCCGCAATGATATTACTCACTATTAGCGAATATACCCTGGGATGCGTATTGGAGGAGCAGTCTCGTACAGACAGACATGATGATGAAAGATTGTCTACACCCTCAACAGAAATCAGTCGTATCGATGCGCTTACCCACCAACATCCGGATACGTGTTTTGAGTTCGGTCTGTCTTTGATCATGAAGGGGTTATTAAAATAACTCGTTCCAGATTTCAGCTATTGCGACAGCGTTTTAATGATTTTATATCCGGAGCGTTATTCTCCGGACATTACTGAACATTGACCTCCCGATGGCGGGAGGGTGATTTGTTCATGGCGCAAAAATCACCGCAGCGTCGGGGGATCAGGATCCCGTTTTATATTGATTAAAAAAATGCAACAACGCGTCGGGTGTCTCGTCCCCAAAGAGAATGCCTGCCATTGCCTGCGCGTCGTTGGCCGCGCTTTCGACGCGGATAAACATCTGTTCTTCATAAGCGGACAGCGCGGCTTCAGGATTATCTGCATTGGCCGCAATCGCGAGTCCCAGCTCAGCGCCATCCTCTAACGCGAGATTAGCGCCTTCGCCGAACGGCAGCATAAGATGCGCGGCGTCACCCAATAGCGTTACGCCTGCTGTTCGCGGCCATCGAAGTCCGGGAGGTAAAAAGTGAATAGGGCGCAATACGGGCTCACCATCACCCTCCGTAATCAATGTTTGCAGTGGATGCGCCCAGCCATCGAATTCATCGACTATGCGTTGCACGTCAACCTGTGCATTAGCGGACGTCACGTCAGCAAACCAGGCCTGGGGCTGGCACAGAGCAATGTAAACGTGGATCACGCCGCCAGGCTCCCGGTGCGCCATGATACCCTTGCCCGGCGAGAGCGCAAAAAATGAGCCGTGGCCTACTGCTTGTGCGCAAGCCAGATGATCAGTATCAACGTGACTAAGCCAGCGCTCGACATACGAAAATCCCGCATAGGCAGGGACAGCATCGGTGACCAGAGCGCGGACACGCGACCAGGCGCCATCTGCGCCCACCACCAGGGAGGCCCTGCTGCTGGTGCCATCCGTAAAGTACAAACTATGCGTGCCGTCATCATGGGGGACGATATCTGCCACTTTACGGCCCCATTGCACGGTGTCCGCAGGAAGCGACTCCAGCAGCAGCGTGCGAAGCGCGCCGCGAGAGACTTCTGGTCGGCCGTCCAAACCATCATCGAACTGCTCGAACAATACGTTGCCCGCTTTATCGAGTACGCGCGTGGATTGACCGCCAGGAAGAATAAGGGCCCGGAAGGCATCGTACAGGCCTGCCGCTATCAGCGCCCGCTGGCCATTATGATCGTGGATATCCAGCAAGCCACCTTGTGGGCGGGCCTCGGGAGAGGCTTCAGCTTCGTAGACCACAGAGGAAATGCCGTGAACATGTAAAACACGTGCGAGCATGAGGCCGCCGAGTCCTGCTCCGACGATGGCAATGGATGAGGTCATTTTTTCGCTCCAGGTAAGGTATGGCGGGTGTCGTTGTCCGGCTGTTCCTGGTTTCGATACCGCACGAATAAGGGGAGTGGACGTGAAATCTCATCCCGTGGACCAACGGAAGCCTGAGGGTATGCTGAGCGGTATTGCCCATATTGTTCCCGGACAATTGGGGGCCGGGACCCCCGCCTGACTGTCCTCTCTGCGCTCAGCTTACACTTAGACGAGTAAGGTTCTCTATATTGACCATTGCTGGTTAATCGTCAAGGCCGTCATTCAATACCCCTCCAGCGGACGCCTGCCTGTGGCCATGGTCACCGAACTTCACCCACTCAGGTTAAACGACGTCGATGACCCGGATCCCTCTGTTTTTCGCCATCTTTATGCACTCCGCCGTATCTTCTCCGCCAGGAAAAGCCAGCAGTACGTCAGGGCGGCTATCTTCCAGCATAAACAAATTGCGCCTTGTCTCCGCATATTTTCCGTGCAGCGCCCAGTTTGCCGGGTAGCGGATCACGTGAACGTCGATCCCGCGCGCCCAGTTTTCTATCGCGCCGCCCAGCGCCTGGTGCCCTCCGTGAATCAAAACGTTAATCATCTGTGTACGGGCATAGAGATCCAGCACATGGGTGATGGTATGGGTGTCGGCATAAAACCGACCCGAGCAGATTAACACTCGCATTTTTTGTACCTTAACGTTGCTTGCCTTGAAAAGGATCTCGTCCGCGCGCTGGCGGTTATTGTTTTTTAAACATCCGGCGGCGTTTCAATAAACCGCAGCGAGGTATCGCCCAGGCGGTCAATGACCGGGTAGGCGACGGCGGCGATATGGTGATGCACGCGGCGGTAGTCCCGTAGCACCCGCTGGAAAATGTCGCCGGATTCCGCCCAGGCATTCTTGTCCTCCCGCAGTTTTTTGAAGTGCTCGCGGCTGGCGGAGGCCTCCAGCTGGCGGATGGTTTCTTTGCGCTGCACCAGCTGGTGGGCAGCAGACAAGTCTTCACGCAGGAATGCCGCTATTCCTAAGTTCAGGCTGGTGAGGAGCTCCGCATGCAGCAGGCGAATATGGTGTAATTCAAAGTCGTTAAAATGTTCTCCCCGGCGTGCGCGGCGCGTGGCCAACTGGGTCAGATTGCTGGAGAGAATGTCGCCCGCGTGCTCAACATTAATGATGAACATCAGGATTTCCTGGGCACGATCGGCATCCGCATCATTCAGCCCGTCCTGACCAATGTCGGCGAGGTAGGCGCGAACCGCCGCGCTGAGCAGATCGACCGACTGCTCCAGCTGGCGGATGTCATCGGCAGCCTGTTTTTCCTGGGTCACAAACAGCACCAGCAGTCGGTCCAGCATGATGGTTAGCATGTCGGCGGCGCGCAGCGATTCGCGAACCGAATTGGACAGGCCGATATAAGCCACTTCCAGACCCGCATCGTCGAGATACATCGGCATACCCGGGTCGCCTACGCGCTCTTCTTCCGGAAACAGTCGCTCCAGGAAGCGAGCCATTGGCACGTTCAGGCCGATAAACAGCAGCGCGAGCACCACGCTAAAGGCGGTATGAAACCACACCACCAGCTGCGGCGTGTTCAGCCCGGATTTACGGGCGATCGCCATCAGCAACGGCAGAAGCAGTAACGCCAGCGCGCAGCCGGACAGGCGGACCATCAGGTTGCCAACCGGCAGGCGGCGGGCCACCGCGGACCCGGCGTTTAACACCGGCGGTAACGCGCCGCCGATGTTGGCGCCAAGCACCAGCACCAGGGCCGTAGCCGGGGTCAGCGTGCCGGTACCGGCGAGGGAGGCGAGCAGCAAAATCATCGCCACGCTGGAGTGGCACAGTAGCGTCAGGAGCGTCGCCACCAGCAGGGCAATGAAAATATCGCCCTGTAGCCCCTGCATCACGGCATGAAACACCGGCGTGACCTCAATGTCCTGCAGCGTGCCTCCCAGTAAATGCAGCGCCAGCAGCATCAGGCCGAGGCCAATCAGGGCGCAGCCCACGCTTTCAAAGCTGGAATGGTCGCGTAGCTTGAAAACCACAAACCCGGCCAGCAGAAGCAGCGGAATGGCGATTTCCATGTTAAAGCTCATCAACTGAACCACCAGCGTGGAGCCGATGTTGGCGCCGAGCATCACCGCAAGCGCGGGGGCAAGGCTTAGCGTACCTGCGGCGGTAAATGACGTCGCCATCATACTGACCGCCGTGCTACTTTGCAGAATGCCGGTAATGCCAATGCCGGAGAGCAGGGCGGTCCAGCGGTTAGTGAGGTGGCGTCCCATCCAGTTGCGCAGCGGCGTGCCGAAGCCGCGCTGCAGCGCCGTTGAAATCATATGGCTGCCCCAGAGCAGCAATGCGATGGCGCCAGCCAGGTTAATTAACAGAGTGGTTCCGGACATCATGAATTCCCCCTCTACAGGGCGGGTAGTGAAATAAAACGCAGTAACCTGATCGAAAAACGATGTATGGCGCTGGCGAGGTTCAGTAATGCTTTAGTGTGTTGATAGTTAATCTTCCCTCCGGCGTACCATGCCAGGGCACGGACGCGAAGGGTGCGGGTTATTTTCATTAAAAATAAGACAATCAACGCGATGGTCTTATTTTTAATCAGGAAAATGATGGAATGTCGCTTTTCCATAATGCTTCCAGCCTGTGTGGCCTGCCTGAAAGGTGCCGCCGAAGCGGCACGTGAATCACCGTCTTTAACGCAGAATTAGTGCCACTGCCTGAAGCGACGGATGTAGAACGTTTTCATGCCCTGCGCCACGCAGCAGTAGGCGAGCAGGGTGCCGACCAGCCACGGGAAGTACTGCCACGGCAGCGCCTGCAGCCCAACCAACGGCCCGAGCGGAGAGAACGGCACGTAAATTCCAATAGCCATAATCAGACCGGTCATCATCAGTACCGGCCAGGCGGCGGTGCTCTGAATGAACGGAATTTTCTGGGTACGCAGCATGTGCACCACCAGCGTCTGCGACAGCAGGCCTTCAACGAACCAGCCGGACTGGAACAGGGTCTGCATGTGTTCGCTGTTGGCGCTGAACACAAACCACATCAGCGCAAAGGTCGTCATGTCAAAAATGGACGAGGTCGGGCCAATCCAGACCATAAAGCGGCCGATGTTTCTTGCATCCCACTTGCGCGGTTTGCTCAGGAACTCTTTGTCCGTTTTGTCCCACGGCAGCGCGAGCTGGGAGATGTCGTACATCAGGTTTTGCAGCAGCAACTGGATCGCGAGCATCGGCAGGAACGGAATGAACGCGCTGGCCACCAGTACCGAGAACACGTTGCCGAAGTTGGAGCTGGCGGTCATGTTCAGGTATTTCATAATGTTGCCAAAGGTCTCGCGGCCTTTGATAACGCCTTCTTCCAGCACCATCAGGCTCTTTTCCAGCAAGATGATGTCGGCCGATTCCTTGGCGATATCGGTGCCACTGTCGACCGAGATACCCACGTCGGCATCGCGCAGAGCAGGGGCATCGTTAATGCCGTCACCGAGAAAGCCCACCGTATGACCGTTGGCCTGCAGCGCCTTCAGCACGCGTGATTTCTGCAGCGGCGTTAGCTTGGCGAACACCGTGCGCTCTTCCACCAACTGCTGCAGGGCCGTGTCGCTCAACGTCTCAATCTGCGGGCCGAGTACCGGTTCGCCTGGCTCCAGTCCCACCTGGCGGCAAATCCGCGTAGTGACAATCGCGTTATCGCCGGTCAGCACTTTGACTGCGACGCCAATATCCATCAGGGCAGCAATCGCCGGACCCGCGCTCTCCTTAGGTGGATCGAGGAAGGTGAGGAAGCCGCGGATAATCAGATCGTGCTCATCAGCGGTGCTGTACAGTCTTTTTGCTTCGGCTTTCGGAATGTCGCGCGTAGCGACCACCAGAACGCGGAAGCCGTCTTTGTTGTAGTCGTTCGCCATCGCCAGCATGGCGTCACGGCGCTGATCGTCGAGGGGGATAACCTTGCCATTCTCTTCCATGTGGGTGGCGATGCTCAGCATCTCCTCCACGGCGCCTTTGCACACCAGCAGATGATTGCTCTGGCTGTCTTTCACCACAATCGACAGGCGACGGCGCACGAAGTCGAACGGCATCTCATCGACTTTGCTGTACCCCTGAGGTTGCACAAAGCCCGACTCATTTTCAGAGAAGTAAATGACCGCCTGATCCATCAAGTTTTTGATGCCGCTTTGATAGTGGCTGTTGAGCCAGGCCAGCGCCAGCACGGACTGATTTTTCTGACCGTGCGTGTCGACGTGGTGCTCAAGGATGATTTTATCCTGCGTCAGGGTGCCGGTTTTGTCGGTGCACAGCACGTCCATCGCGCCCAGGTTCTGAATCGCGTTAAGGCGCTTAACCACGACTTTACGCTTCGCCATGGCCACCGCGCCCTTGGCGAGGTTGGCGCTGACGATCATTGGCAGCATTTCTGGCGTCAGGCCTACGGCGACGGCCAGAGCAAACAGCAGGGCATCCCACCATTCGCCCTTCATCAGGCCGTTAATCAGGAACACCACCGGCACCATCACTAGCATAAAGCGGATCAACAGCCAGCTGACGCTGTTCACCCCGCGGTCAAACGCCGTTTGCGCCCGGGTGCCGACAATCGCTTTTGCCAGTGAGCCAAAGTAGGTCCTTGGCCCGGTCGCCACCACGACCGCCTGAGCGGTGCCGCTGACAACGTTGGTCCCCATGAAGCAGATGTTAGGCATATCCAACAGATTTTCGTTATCAACCGCCTTGTCGTGCGCGGATTTCTGCGCCACGTCGCCGAGGGTGTCGTACTTCTCAATCGGCAGCGCTTCGCCGGTCAGGACGGCCTGACTGATAAACAGGTCGCGTGATTCGATCAAACGGACGTCCGCCGGGATCATGTCGCCTGCATAGAGCTGCACGATATCGCCCACCACCAGCTCGCGCATCGGGATTTCACGCGGGGTTCCTTTTTGCCCGGTGTGTTCGCGACGAACGACCGTCGCGGTGGTGCGAACCATCGCTTTCAGCGCTTCGGCCGATTTGGCCGAGCGGTGTTCCTGCCAGAAGCGCACCAGTCCGCTGAGGGCAACCATGGTGCCGATGATTATCACCGTCGTCAGGTCGCCGTCTTCGCCATGGCTGGTGGGCAGCCAGTAGTCGGTGAAGAAGCTGATCCCGGCGAGAATGGCGAGCACATAAATAAACGGGTTGTTAAACGCCATCAGTAGCTGGATCAGCGCGTGCGGTGGCTTGTCATGAGTCACTTCGTTCAGGCCATCCCGCTCCAGCCGGGCATTTGCCTGGGCTTCCTGCAGCCCTTCCCGGGTAGTGTTGAGGTTGACCAGGGTTTCTGCGATACCGTTTTGGGCTTCCTGGGCGGCACGCATAGACAGCGTGCTTTTTTTATTTCGGTTCTTGATTTGTACAGTCATGGTGCTGCTCCTGTCGCCGGGCGGCAGCAGGCTTTTTACGGTAAGACCCGGATTAAGGGCGGCCGAAAATAGCCCGATGTCGCATCAGCGATCGGTTTTAATTAATTTCGCACAGGGCTTCCCGCTGTTTATTATTAAAAAAATAAACAGGCGTGAAGTTTATATTTTGTTTTATTTGGACGTGATTATTCCTGCCGATGTACAAGTATGAATACATCAGTGAATAAACAGGTACCAGCAGTGACTTAACTCAGCGTGACGCACGAAAACGGGCTGCGGCATAGCGCGCAAACACGGCCTACGGCGTAACGGCTGAATCAGGCGACGAAGGGGCGACTTTGTGGGTCTTCGCCATCAGAGAAGCGGCAACGACGCTCCAGCTGGCCGGTGACAGGACTGACGCGCCAGTTAGTAATGCGTTGATTCAACTCGCTGATTTTCGAAGAGAATATAGAACTTTGCTGTTTTTTACGCGCAGACGACACCCGATCGCGGGGCGGCCGGACACGCAGCGTTGATGTCATGGTTTTGACACCAGGAAAAAGGGTAGATTTGAAGTTCATAACACACCTCGGGACCGTGAAAACTCTGGTCGAGGTGGGACAACACGAGAGCATCAGGCTCCGGCGAGACACACCAAAACGAAGAAGTGATCACAATCGATTTTATGTTTACTTGTCCGAATAACCGTTAAGGCCATATTCGGACCGCTACTAAATTCAGTATCCATTAGTCTCTTATGTCAGATTAGGAAAGGCCACAACTTAGGCCCATGAAATCTACCCATAGCCAATGTTATTGTCAACCCATTCATATCAATTTAAATCTTCGTTTATATTTTGTGTAGAAACATCAAATCGTAGATTTAATCATTGGTGTTTTTCGGACGGTCGTGAAAAGGAAAAATAGCGGTCAGTGCGTTCAATTGTGGACCACCCTCGGCGCTGCGTCAGATAACGCGCTTTATCCCTGCACCGCAGCCGGAAAAACCGCCGCCAGCCATTCAATAAAGACGCGGAGCCGGGGCGGCACGTGCCGGTGCCGGGCATAGACGACGTGAAAGGGATAGGGGGCCGGGCGCCAGGCGCTGAGGATCTCCACCAGCTTGCCGCTTGCCAGCGCGGGTTTTAGCGAATAGGTAAAGGTTTGCACAATGCCTAAGCCCGCCTCGCCGGCGGCAATATGCGCGTTGCTCTCATTGATGCCGAGATGGGGCTCTGTCTTGAGCTCGGTACTGACGCCGTGACGCGTAAAGCGAAACGGAAACGCTCTGCCGCTGGCCGGCGACAGATAGCTGATGAGCTGGTGGCCATGATGGAGTTCATCCGGCGAGGCGGGCGTGCCGCAGCGCTGAAGATAGCCAGGGGTGGCGCAGGTGACCAGCGTCGCCTCGCCGATTTTACGGGCGATCAGCGTCGAGTCATCCATCGGCCCGCCGCGGATGGCGCAGTCAATATTGCCGCTGATGAGGTCCGCGGGTTTATCGGCCACCTGCAAATCAATACGGATATCCGGCCAGGCGGTCATAAAGTCCGCCAGCAGCGGGATCAGCACATCGCACGCGGTCGACCCACCGATGGCGATCCGTAGATGGCCCTTCGGCTTATTGTGGGCGGTATTGAAGGAGGCGTCGATCTCTTCCAGGTCTTCCAGCAGGCAGCGAGCTTTTTCATAGTACTCCCGTCCTTCCGGCGTCACGGTAATACGCCGGGTGGTGCGCTGCAGGAGGGAAACCCCCAGGTGCGCTTCCAGTTGCTTGATGGTTTTGCTGAGCGTGGCGTTGGGCATATCCAGCGAGTCCGCGGCGCGGGTAAAGCTGCCGGCTTCGACAACGCGGGTGAAGGCTTTGAGGGCTGAAAATCGGTCCATTATTCGCAGTATCCTGGTTAGCGGGCGTCCATTATCCACGGAGGGGAAAAGTGTTTTTCAGATTAGGCCATTTTTCCGCCTCTTTGAGGCGATTACAGTGCTTTCCATACCCGGCGGGGCGCTTTCGCGAGCCTGGCCTGTTTATACTCTAACCAAGGAAATGCACCATGAGCAAAAAACTTGCGGATAAAGTGGCGTTAGTGACCGGCGGCAGCACCGGGATTGGCCTGGCGTCGGCGAAAGCGCTGGCGGAGCAGGGCGCGAAGGTGTATATCACCGGCCGCCGACAGGAGGAGCTGGATGCGGCGGTAAGATTCATCGGGCCCGCCGCCCGCGGGATCCGCGCCGACGCCGCCGTGTTAAGCGACCTTGACGCGGTATTTGCGACCATTGCCGACGAGTCCGGCCGCCTGGATGTGCTGTTCGCCAATGCTGGCGGCGGGGATATGCTGCCACTCAGCGCCATCACCGAAGCGCACATCGAGCGGATATTCGCCACCAACGTGCGCGGGGTGGTGTTCACCGTCCAGAAAGCGCTGCCGCTGCTCACCGACGGCGCCTCGGTGATTTTGACCGGCTCTACGGCGGCAGTCAAAGGGACGGCGAACTTCAGCATCTATAGCGCCAGTAAAGCGGCGGTACGCAGCCTGGCGCGCTCCTGGGCGCTGGAGGTGAACGATCGCGGGATCCGCATCAATGTCGTCAGCCCGGGGCCGGTGCGTACCCCGGGTCTGGGAGGACTGGTTGCGGAGGCGGACCGCCAGGGCTTGTTCGACGCCCTGGCCGCCAGCGTACCGCTCGGGCGGCTGGGCGAGCCGGAGGAGATTGGCAGGACGGTGGTATTTTTAGCGTCTGACGAGTCGAGCTTTATTAACGCCGCAGAGATCTATGTCGACGGCGGAATGGCGCAAATCTAAGCACAGTCTGTCGCCAGGCGAGCCGCCCCGGCGGATACCGGGGCGGCTCGTGGTTATGGCGATCGCTTACTCACCGTCCGGGTGGGCAGCTTATTGCGCGCCCAGCTGTTTCATCAGCGTCAGGTTATCTTCAATATGCCAGTTGGCGGCAATTTTACCGCCGCTGATCTGATAGATATCGGTGGCAATAAAATCGATATTTTGTCCCTTACCCTTCCGGGTGCCGAAGGTCCCGGTAAAGTGGCCATGAAAATGTAAGTGTGAGACCACCCGGTCACCGGCCACAATCATTTGTTCGACATCACAGCGTAAATCCGGCACCGCCTGACGAAATGCTCTGGAGGCGAGGATCGCGCCTTCCGGCCCTTGTCGGCGCCCTTCCGGGGGCGTTTTATCGATAAAATTCCCCGCCAGCGCCGCCCGGGCCAGCGTTTCATCTCCAGTATTCCAGAACGTGGCGTATTGCCTGGCGACATATTCATTGGCGGCGCGTGTGGCAGGGGGAAGGCCGCTGTCAACGATGAGCTGGGCTGGCTTCAGCAAACCCTGCGGGGCTGAAAACGCGGAGCCGGATATCCCGGCAAGCAGCAACGCGGTGGCGCAGCGCCGCAGCGTGATGCCGCGTCTGGCCTGCGCGCAGACAACAGTGAAACTACGGCTGGCAGGTAATATTTTGCGGGTCATTTTCACTCTTTATGCTCCGTATAGAAGGGATAGTCGGTATAGCCCACCTCTGTCCCGCCAAACAGCGTGGCGGGATCGCTGACGGTCACCAGCGGCCAGCGGTGCTGAAGCCGCTGCGGCAGGTCAGGATTAGCAATAAACGGGCGCCCGAAAGCCACCAGGTCGGCGAAACCGGCGGTGAGGATACGTTCCGCCTTTTGCTGATCGTAATTGCCGGCCACGATCAGGGTGCCGCTGAAGCTCGCGCGCAGCGTGTCACGAAAGTGCTGGGGAACGGCTGGCGCATCGTCCCAGTCCGCCTCCGCCAGGTGGATAAAGGCGATACCCTGCTGTTCGCACCAGGCCGCCAGGGCAAGGATGGCGTCGATCACCTGCGGGTCGTTCATCCCGCGCTGGGTAATGAAGGGGGAAAGGCGGATGCCCGTCCGCTCGCGGCCAATGACGTCGCTGATGGCGGTCAGCACCTCCTGGGCAAAACGGATCCGGTTGCTCAGGCTACCGCCGTACTCATCAGTACGCTGGTTGGCGGTACGCCGCAGGAACTGGTCGATCAGATAGCCATTGCCGCCGTGCACTTCCACGCCGTCAAACCCCGCCGCTATCGCATTGCGCGCCGCCTGACGGTAATCGGCGACAATACGCTGAATATCCGATCGGGAGAGCGCCCGCGGCGGTGGGCAGTCCACCATCTGGCCCCGGCCTTGCTCATCCACCACCCAGACCTGGGCGTCCGGCGCCAGCGCCGACGGGGCCACGGGGTGCCCATCCGCATGAAAACGAGCGTGCGACATCCGCCCCACGTGCCAGAGCTGAGAAAAGATAACGCCGCCAGCCTGGTGAACGGCCCCGGTCGTCAGCTGCCAGCCGGCAATCTGCTCAGCGGAATGCAGGCCAGGCGTCCAGGAGTATCCCTGTCCCTCAGGAGAGATTTGCGTCGCCTCCGTGACGATCAATCCGGCGCTGGCGCGCTGGCGGTAATATTCCGCCATCAGCGCGGAGGGGATATTTCCGGGCTGCAGGGCGCGCGCCCGGGTCATGGGAGCCATGACGATGCGGTTTTTCAACGGCAGCGTGCCGATGCGGTAACGATCGAAAAGTGAGAGGCTGTTCATACGGGTGTCCCTTGCGAGTGGAATGAAAATCACTTTACAGTCGGGATCTGATTTTGATAATTAGGCTAAAATCAGATTCACTTTTCAGGAAATACGAAAAATGGGCAAGCTGGAAGATATGGCGCTGCTGGTGGCTGTCGCCGAGGCGGGGGGACTCTCCGCCGCCGGCAGACGGTTATCGCTCTCACCGGCCACCATGACGGCCCGCCTGAAGGCGATGGAAGAGCGTTACCAGACCCGCCTGTTCCATCGTTCCACGCGCGCTATCACCCTGACCAGGGCGGGGGAAGATTTTTATCATGCCGCGCGGCGCGTACTGGAGGAGGCCCGCCATGCCGAATCGTTGCTGACGCAAAAGGAAGGCGTGCTGAGCGGCAATATTCGTCTTTCCGCCCCCTCCGACTTTGGCCGACAGTATCTTAGCCCGGCCATCGTCGACTTTTCCCGCCGTCACCCCGAGGTCACGTTTTCCGTGTTCTTAGGGGAGCGCGTGGAGGATCTGGTCGCCAACCGGCTGGATATGAGTATTCGCGTCGGTAACCTGCCAGACAGTAGTTTGGCGATCCGCCATATCCGCCCCAACCACCGGGTGCTGGTGGCTTCGGAGGCTTATCTTGCTACCCACGGAACGCCTGCCTCCCTCGACGAGTTGCACCATCACCGCTGTCTGGCGCTGGAGCGGCACGGTGTGGTGATGAATGAATGGCGCTTCGAGGAGGCGGGAAAGGAGCGCGTGGTGCGGGTGACGCCGGCGATGGTCTGCGACGATGGGGCACTGCTGCGGCAGTGGGCGCTCAGCGGGGCGGGGATCGCCGGTAAATCATGGTGGGATGTGAAGAGGGATGTCGAGGAGGGACGGCTTCAGGTGCTGTTTGCCGAGCGCTTCACCGGATTCAGCCCCTTAGACCGCAAGGAGGTTGGGCTGCAGTTTGTCTTTCCCCAGCGAAAGCTGCAGCCGCCACAGGTGTCGGCGTTTATGGCGTTTTTTATCGACTGGCTGGGAGAGTCATCCCCCTCCAGCGCGAGGCGAAGGTGAGCAGAACATGACCTCAGCGCATCTGGCTGAGGATAATACGATCGAAAAGACGGTCGCCCAGCCAGACACGCATCCGGATAAGCAATTTGGCATACTTACCGACGGCATAACGGGGGCGTGGATTTGAGGCCTTCACCGCGACCAGGACTACCTCGGCGATCGTCTGCGGGTCGCTGCCGGTGCCATGGCCGTACGTTTTTTGGATCGACAGGGCGACCCCTTTTACCAACTGACCATACGGTCCTGTGGCCGAACGTTTGACAATACTTTCACTGGCCGCATCGCCGAAGCCGGTTTCAATCACTCCAGGTTCGATGATAACCACCTTGATGCCGAAGTCGGCAACTTCCAGCCGCAGGCAGTCTGACCACCCCTCAAGTGCATGTTTGGTGGCGTGGTACCATGCGCCGAGGACGCTATACATCTTCCCGCCCATAGAAGAGATATTGACAATATATCCGCGACGGCGGGCGCGCATCGCGGGAAGCAGTAGTTGCGTGAGATGCGCCGCGCCGAAGAGATTGACCTCAAACTGGTAGCGAGCCTCATCGATGCCGATCTCTTCGACCGGGCCATACAGGCCAAAACCGGCATTATTGACCAGTACATCGACCCCTCCGGTCTGAGACAGAATGGTGTTCACGACCGCCAGCCGATCGTCCTGTCGTGAGAGATCCATCTGCAGGCATTGGGCCCCTAGCGAAGCCAGATCGTCCATTTTCCCGAGCTGCCGGGCAGCAACGTAAACCTGGTAACCCTCCTGGATAAGACGACGGGCAATGGCTTTCCCCATCCCTGACGATGCGCCGGTGACCAGCGCGGTTTTCTTTTCCTGAATAAACATAAACACCTCGGCAAGTAGACTGCGCTGAGTGTGCCTGCTGTCAGGCGCGGTGTCGCTGGCACGGTACGCCACAATACTGGCAAAGCGCGCCATGACGCGCGCTTAGTTGAGGCGCATCATGTCTCTGAGGGTTTCTGGCGTCTGGCCGGTCCACGCCATAAAAGCCCGATAGAAGGAATTCGGATCTTCAAAACCGAGCAGAAAGGCGATCTCATAACCGGAAAGCGTGGTATTGAGAAGATAGTGGCGAGCCAGCGCTTCGCGACAAGCGTGAACAAGGGCGCGATAATTCTCTCCCTCCTGCTCCAGCCTGCGCTGCAGGGTGCGTTTGCTCATTCCCAGACGTTGCGCCGTATTGTCGATAGAGGCGTCGTTGCCCGGCAGAAGCTCCAGCAGGACTGCATGAACACGTTCAGCCGTTGAGGCCTGATCGCTAAGCTGGCTGAGACGACGCTGCAGCTCCGGCTCAAAGACCTGCCACATACCCTCGTTCACCGTCAAAAAGGGCCGCAGGGCATCAGCGGCGGCAAAGCTGATGGTCGCCCGCTTTCCACGCTGTATGGTTGTGCCGAAGAAGGCTGAAAAGTGGTGGGTCTGCTGGCGGGTGAGGGGCTGTGAGAGCGTTACTTTCACGGCCTGAACCGGTTCGCGGGTGGCCAGTCGGTTCAGACGAAGTAAAAATGCCAGCTCTGCCACTTCCAGAGAGGCAGGGATTTCTGTTGCTCCCAGCCAGCGCGGAGACACTGTCAGCGTGCCGTTCTGCACGACCGTCGTCTCCAGCGCCATGGGGGCAATAAGCAGTTTATACTTGGCCAGCCGCTGGACCGCCTGCATCATGTGGGTACTACACAAGGCGGCGAACAGCGGGGGATCAAACACTTCCGCAGAGACCCTTTCTACAAAGGGCAAAGGAAAGGCCTGATCGTCGCTTTCTTTTTCCAGCACGCGCCAGAAACGCAGATACTCATCGGTAGTCAGACCGCGATTGATGTCTGAAAAGGTGTCGTCCGGCAAACCGGCCTGGCGGAGGAGATGTTCAGGTTCCATCCCTGCGTCTTTGAGCAGCGCTCGCCAACGGAGATTGAGAGAAAAAGTGCGGTTGCGTGCCATGGTGAAATTTCCAGCAGTGAACAGGGCTTTGATGTGCAACGCCCCCTGATAAGAGCATACCTTTTCCCACCCGCCAGTGACATTCCTCTTGCGCCATATTTGAAGTAAAGCACGCCAGCAATGAGAAGGGGGAACGGATGTGACCCGCGGGGTCGTTAGCCACCTATAGAGTCTTGATCTCAAATATGATTAGATAGCTTTCACTTAAAACCAGTAAGTAGCTGCCATGAATCTCAGGGAAAAAATCATTAATGAATTCGGCGGGTTGTCGCCCGAGCTGCAACGCGCCGCCGAGTTCTCACTGCAAAATGCCAGCCAACTGGTGGTGTTATCGATGCGTGCCTTCGCGGCGGAAGCCGGGGTAAAACCGGCGACGCTGCTGCGTCTGGCGCAGCGGCTGGGTTACCGCGGCTGGAGCGAGCTGAAAAGCGATTTCATTGACGACCTGGGGCTGCGCAATGATACGTACGTATCAAAAGCGGAAAAAATGATGGCCCGCGGCACGCAAACGCAGCTGTATAAAGAGGTTTTTCAGGCGCATCAGGCGAATCTGACCTTTACGCAAAACGAAAATGCGCAGGAGATGGAGCAGGCGGTGACCTTGCTCGATAGCGCGGAGAATGTCTATATCTGCGGATTCCGCGCCAGCTTTCCAATCGCGTGGTCGCTGTTTTATGTCTATCGACTGTTCAACCGGCAGGTATCGTTAATCGATGGCCTGGCCAGCAATATCGAAGTTTTCACCCGCGAACTGACCAACCGGGATTGCGTCTTACTCACCAGCTTTGCGCCCTATTCACGCGAATCACTGGATGTTTTACGGGCAGCCCGGCAGGCAGGGGCGAAGATCCTCGCCATTACCGACTCGCCGGTTTCCCCCTTAGCGCAGGCGGCAGACTGCACGCTGCTGTTTTCCATCGACAGTCCGTCATTTTTCCCTTCCGTGGTCTCCGGCATGGGGCTGGCGGAGTGTTTACTGGCGATGCTGGTGGTGCGCCACGGCCGGGAGGCGGTGAGTAAAATTGAAAGTGCCGAACGCTATCTTATCGATTCTGGCGTCTATGTGATCCCCGGTAAATCCTGATAAATGATTCAAATGTATCTGGTATAAGAATTATGGATGCATTTATATCTTTATTTCGTTGACGTGATCCAAATGGATCCTGCAAGATACGCTCAATTAATGTAGCGGATTCAGGAGCAGAACCCAGTATGAGTCATGTCATTCACCGCAGCCTGCGTAGCACGCCGATCGTGGCCTCACGTGCCCAGGGGGCCTATATCTTTGATGCCCAGGGAAAGCCGTATCTTGATGCCTGCGGCGGGGCGGCGGTTTCCTGCCTCGGACACGCACACCCTGATGTGCTGGCGGCGATGCACCGCCAGATCGATCAGCTGGCCTATGCGCATACCAGTTTTTTTACCAGTGATGTCGTGGAACAGCTGGCCGAACATCTCACCCGCACGGCGCCCGGCGAGCTTAACTATGCCTACTTTGTCTCGGGCGGATCCGAGGCAATAGAGACGGCGCTGAAGATGGCGCGGCAGTACTTTGTGGAGATCGGCCAGCCATCGCGCACCCGATTTATCGCCCGTAAACAGAGCTATCACGGCAATACGCTGGGCGCGCTGGCGGTGGGCGGTAACGAATGGCGCCGTCGCCAGTTTGCCCCCTTATTAATGGATGTTATCCGCGTCTCAGCCTGCAATGAGTACCGCGATCGCCGGGCTGACGAGACCCAGCAACAGTATACCGAACGTCTGCTTAATGAGCTGGAGCAAGCCATCCTTGAGGCCGGCCCGGAAACGATTATCGGTTTCTGTGCGGAAACCGTGGTGGGGGCGACGACGGGGGCCACGCCGCCGACGCCGGGCTATCTGAAGGGGGTGCGCCGCCTGTGCGATAAATACGGCATCCTCTATATCGCCGATGAGGTGATGTGCGGTATGGGGCGTACCGGGACGCTGCACGCGTTTGAACAAGACGACGTGGTGCCTGATTTAGTAACCATCGCCAAGGGACTCGGCGGGGGTTATCAGCCGATTGGGGCGGTACTGGCGAGTGAGACCATTGTTTCCGCGCTGAAGGCGGGCAGCGGGTTGTTCCAGCATGGCCACACTTACATTTGTCATGCTACCGCCGCGTCGGCAGCTCTGGCGGTGCAGCAGGTGATTGCGCGCGATAATTTACTGGCTGCCGTCAAGCAGCAGGGCGCCTATCTGCAACAGGCCCTGCGCGAGGTGCTGGGTGAGTTACCGCATGTCGGCGATACGCGCGGACGCGGCCTGTTTGCCGGCGTCGAGCTGGTGCGCGATAAAGACAACAAAACCCCGTTCGATCCTGCCCTGAAGCTGCATGCTGCGATCAAAGCAAATTGTATGGCGCGTGGGTTGATGGTCTACCCCATGGGCGGCACGATCGATGGTCAGTATGGCGATCACATCCTGATCGCGCCGCCGTTTATCATCACCCCGGCGCAGATCGACTTTGTGGTCGATACGCTGAACAGCGTGATCCGCGAAGAGACGGGAAAATTATGATCAATCGTTTACCGCCCCTGGCGGAACAGGAATGGGACGAGCAGCAACGTCAGTTAGCGGAAGAGATCATCAATGGGCCGCGCGGCGCCTTACTGCCGCCTTTTGAGCCGCTGTTACGTAGTCCCGAGCTGATGGCGCATGCCCAGCGTATGGGGGAGTATTTACGTTATCGCAGCGCGCTGGGTCAGCGTCTTTCTGAACTGGCGATTTTGCTGACAGCACGGCACTGGTCACAGCCGGTAGAGTGGGCGATCCATGCGCCAATAGCACGTGAGAAGGGCATCTCTGCCGCGGCGGTGCGGGCGATTAAGCAACGGCGCCCGCCAGACGATCTCCGGCCCGATGAGCAGGTGATCTATGACTTCTGTCAGCAACTGCATCAGCAGCAAAAGGTGAGTGATAGCACCTGGCAACAAGCCGTTGATTTATGGGGTGAGAAGGGCGTGGTGGATCTGATTGGGATAAACGGTTATTACAGTTTTCTCTCCATGGTGATGAACAGCGCCCAGACGCCCGTACCGGATACCACCGACTCTCTATTTTCTGAATAAATTAGCCTTTTCATTCGGGCGCATAATAATGCGCCCTGCATATCAAGTGTTGTTATTGGTTCTTCCGGCGATATATATCGCAGGCTGATATTCGTTGCATGCCATTTCATTGACGCTGAGGGTAATTATGACTGGACTATTTAATAAATTAAAACTGACGCTGGCTTTGGTTATTTGTTCAGCCAGTTTTGTGACAGCAGCCCAGGACAAAATAACGGTGGGCGTGGATACCGCCTTTGTCCCTTTTGAATTTAAACAAGGTGATAAATATGTCGGCTTTGATATCGATTTGTGGGACGCTATCGCAAAGAAAATGCATATCAGCTACGAATTAAGGCCGATGGATTTCGGCGGCCTCATCCCCGGACTGCAGTCGCGTAATCTGGACGTGGCGATGGCCGGCATAACCATTACCGATGCGCGTAAACAGGTCGTGGATTTCAGTGATGGGTATTATAATGCCGACCTGTTAATAGCCGTGAAAAGTACTGATAATTCCATTGCCAAATTCAGTGATTTGACCGGGAAAAAAGTTGGCCTTAAGCAGGGGACGGCGGCGGCCAGCTTTATGAAAAGCAAATATAAAGCGAATTATATCGAGTTTCCGAATATCGATAACGCCTACCTTGACCTTCAGGCCGGCAATCTCGATGCCGTCGTTCACGATTCGCCAAATGTCCTTTACTACGTGAAGACGGTGGGTAATGGCAAGGTCAAATCCACCGGGGAGACGGACAGCATTCTGCCACAGCAATATGGCTTTGCGATGCAGAAAAACAGCAGCCTGACGCCAAAAGTGAACCAGGCTCTGCAGGCCCTGCGTGCCGATGGCACCTACGACAAGATTTACGTTAAGTGGTTTGCTAAACAGCCGAAATAACCCTGCCAGGTCGGAGCGATCCGACCTCATTTCTTCTTGACGGGTAGAATGATGAATTTTGACAGTCGCTATATTTGGGATGCTTTACCGCTGCTGATGCAGGGCTTGCAGCTGACGCTGATTATCTCTTTGTCCGGTTTGTTAGGTGGGTTAATCATTGGCTTGCTGGCGGGAACCTGCCGCGCATTAGGCGGGACAATATCAAAAACGGTATCGCTGGTGTTTGTGGAATTAATCCGCGGAACGCCGATCATGGTGCAGGTGATGTTTATCTACTTCGCCCTGCCGATGGTGTTGCCGGTGCGTATTGACCCGGTTCCTGCCGCTATTATCACCATTGTGATTAACTCCGGCGCTTATATAGCGGAGATCACCCGGGGCGCGATTCTGTCGATCAATAAAGGTTTTAAAGAAGCCAGCCTGGCGATGGGGTTATCGCCACGCAGCACCCTATTACATGTCATTATGCCGCTGGCTTTTCGGCGAATGATCCCGGCATTAGGCAATCAGTGGATTATCAGTATAAAAGATACCTCGCTATTTATTGTGATTGGCGTGGCAGAATTAACCCGCCAGGGACAAGAGATTATTGCCGGTAACTTTCGGGCGCTGGAGGTGTGGACGGCGGTGGCGATGATTTATCTGTTTTTGACATTGTGCCTGAGCTTCCTGCTGAAACAACTTGAGAAAAGGATCCATATTTTATGAGCATGGTTGAATTTAGCGCGGTAGCGAAAAACTTCGGCGCCACTCAGGTGCTGCACGATATCAATTTAAAGATTGAAGCGGGCGAGGTGGTGGTGATCATTGGCCCGTCCGGCTCGGGGAAATCGACCCTGTTGCGCTGCATTAACAAGCTGGAGGAGATCTCTTCGGGAACGCTGCTGGTGGCGGGCATGCATATTACGGATCCGCACGCGAATGAGTGTGATATTCGCCGCGAAGCCGGTATGGTGTTTCAACAGTTTCATTTATTTCCGCATCTGACCGCCCTTGAGAATGTCATGTTTGGTCCGGTTCGCGTGCGTAAGCAGAGTAAGGCCGCGGCGCGGGAGCAGGCGCTGGCGTTGCTGGACCGCGTGGGTCTGCGCGAACGCGCCAACCACTATCCGGCAGAGCTCTCGGGGGGACAGCAGCAACGCGTGGCGATAGCTCGTGCCCTGGCGGTAAAACCCAAAATGATGTTATTTGATGAGCCAACATCCGCTCTCGATCCCGAACTGCGGCATGAGGTGTTAAAGGTCATGCGCTCGCTGGCCGAAGAGGGCATGACGATGGTGATTGTGACCCATGAGATTGGCTTTGCCAGAGAGGTGGCTTCCCGGTTGATCTTTATTGATGGCGGCACCATTGCCGAAGATGGTTCACCTGAGGTGCTGCTCACTGCCAGCAGCAATCCGCGTCTGCAAGAGTTTTTGCAACACGTATCCTGAACATAAGTGAATGATGACAATATGAAAACAATCGCAATCCGTGGTTCCGCCTATGCGGTCGGTCAGCAGCTTGGCGCGTTTGGTCGTGAGGCCTGGCATACTAAAATCAGGCAAACAGCGCTGTGGCAAACCGTAACCGCCCTGAAAACGGCGGAGCAAACCCAGCGCATGCGCGCAACCGTCCAGGCTCAGTTTCCGCTGATCTGGCAGGAGCTGGAGGGCATGGCGGAGGGGCTGCAGGCGCCGGTGGATGAGGTGTTTGCCTGGAACTGTCGCGGCGATCTGGTGCGTTCGACGTCGGATGGCTGCACTACCCTGGCGGGGATAAGCGCTGAGGGCGAGTTAATTATTGCGCATAATGAAGATGGCTTCCCGCAGCTGCGCGGTGACTGCGCCATCGTCCACGTGACACCGGATGTGGGCCTCGCCTTCACCAGCTTCGCCTACCCCGGCTCCCTGTGCGGGCACACCTTCGCGGTGAATGAGAAAGGGATAGTCAATACGGTCAACAATATTCGTGCTGTGCATCGTCCGGAGGGGATGCCGCGCCAGATACTGGCCCGCGCATCGCTGAATGCCACCACGTTAGATGAGGCCATTACCCTGCTGACCGCGACACCGCGCGCGGGCGCGTTTCACCACACACTGGGTCAAATGGGCGATAGCCGTCTGTTTAGCGTGGAAGCTACCGGCTCCGGCAGCTCAGTGCGCCAGCTGACCGCCACCTTTGGGCATGCCAACCATCTGATCCATCCCCAGCTTGCGACCATTGAACAGATCGTGACCGGGAGCTCCGGCTCACGCCAGCAGCGCCTGGACGCGTGGTTGGCGACGAACTCGTCGCTGGATGGGGTAACAGCGAAAGCGATGCTCTCCGACCAGCAGGATCCGCTGTTACCGATTTACCGGCTGTCTGCGGAAGATCCGGATGACGAAAATACGCTGGCGACGGCCATTTTTACCCTGAGCGCGACCCGGGTCGCATGGCAGGTCTTCACCCTGGATCGTGAAAACGCGGTTTTGCAGGGCAGCCTTTAGCCGACTGAGGGCGCTTTCAGCAGGGCGATCAGCAGCGTACTGCACGCCATGATCCCCGCCGCCAGCCACACCATGCCTGACAAGCCCGCAGTGGCGATCAGCTGGCCGCCGACAAGCGCCCCGGTGCCGATGGCGGCATTAAAAATAGCCACGTAAATGGCTGACGCCGGCTGGGCGACCGCGCCTGCGCTGCGCAGCAGCCAGGTCTGTAAGCCGACGTACACGATCGCGATACCGGCGCCCCACAGGGCTAACAGCAGCCCGCTAAAACAGAAAGGCAGGGGCGCAAGCCGTCCGGTGCCGAGGAGCGCCAGCGCGCCTCCGCTCAGCAGCAGTGAAGCAAAAATCAGCCCCTTCAGATGACGGTCGATAAGCTTACCCGCGATAACGTTACCCACCAGCCCGGAAACCCCTGACAACAGCAGCAGGCCGGAGAGGGCGGTCGCCGGTACTCCCTGAAGTGTTATCAGCAGCGGTTCAACGTAGGTGAAGGCGGCAAAGTGAGCGGTAATGATGCAGGCCGTGGCGCCATACAGGCCGCAGAGCAGCGGATTACGGAAGATATCGCGATAAACACCCAGCCTGACGGGGGTGGACGCGGCCAGCGCGGGCAGCGTCGAGCATAGCACTGCCGCTGCGGCCAGTGACAGCAGGGCCACCGCCAAAAACGCGTGTCGCCAGCCCGCCAGGGTGGCGATAAAGCTCGCCAGCGGTACCCCCACTACGCTTGCCGCCGACACGCCGCCAAAAATGATTGCCGTAGCCAGCCCCAGCCGGTGTGGCGGGACCAGCTGCGCGGCGACGATGCCAATTAAGGCCCAGAAGGCGCCATGCGCCAGGGCGCCAATCATGCGGGCGCTCATCAGGGCGAACATGGAATAAGACCGGGTCGCGGCGAGGCAGGAAAGCGCCAGGGTCAGCATCAGCCCGACCAGCAGCGCCTTGCGTGAAATACGCGCTGGCATCGCGCCGGAAAGCAGGGCCGCCAGGGCGCCCACCCAGCCGTAGGCGGTGACGGCAAGCCCCATACCGGATTCCGTCTGGTGAAAATCCGCCGCCAGGGCGCTGAGCATGCCCACCGGCGCCAGTTCGCTGGTGACGATCGAAAAGGCGCAGATCCCGAGCGCAATGACGGCTATCCAGACGCGCGCCGGGGTTGGGTTAAGGGGTAAAGCAATCTCTTTCATGTCAGGCGTATCCTAAGAGGGGGGAAGCCGCGCATGGTGCACGGACGTTCAGGTGAGGAGAGAACCGGCGATCGGATAGCCTGTTTGTCTCCGCGAGTGGCGTGCAGTATCATCCCTGCGAAAATGATAAAAAAGAGCAGAAAACGGAGAACCGTTTTCCATAAATGGAAAAGAGATGACGGCAGAGTTTAACTGGGATGATGCGCGCATATTCCTCGCCATCGCCCGGGCGGGAACGCTAAGCGGCGCCGCCGACAAGATGAACATGGGGATTGCCACGGTGTCCCGCAGGCTGGATCGGCTGGAACAGTCGCTGAAAGTCCCGCTTTTTAGCCGCCATCAGAGCGGCTATCGCCTGACCGACGATGGCGAAGCCCTGCTCGCGCGGGCGGAGGCGCTGGAATACGCAGGCCTGGCGTTCGGCGAGGCGGCGCAACTGCAGGGGCATGTCGCCGGGGTTGTCCGCCTGGCTACCTCGGACAACCTGGCCACGCATTTTATTCTGCCCTCCCTGAAAGGGCTCCTGGACCACTATCCTGACCTGCGGGTGGAGGTGCTGAGCGGCGTGCAGCCGGTGAACCTGCACCGTCGGGATGCCGATCTGGCGATCCGCATGGTCAAGCCTGACGCCGGGCATTTGACCTTAAAGCGGCTGGGGACGGTGGGGTTTGGCGTCTATGGCGCCGCCAGCTATCTGGCCGGCGCGGACGGCCTGTCGCTGAGCGAGGCGGACTTTGTGGGGTGGCCGGAGACTCACCAGCACCTGCCGGCCGCCCAATGGATCACGCGCACCCTACGAGGGCGACCGTGTAAAGTCGAAGCCAATACGCTCGTGGCCCAGGTTTCCGCGGTATCAGCGGGGCTTGGGCTGGGCGTCCTGCCGCACTTTATGGCGCGGGCCAACGGGCTGCAGTGCCTGTTGCCGGAGATCGGCGCGGATCAGACGTTATGGTTAGTGATGCATTCCGACCTGGCCGGGTCCAGACGCGTGCGGGTTATCGCCGACCATCTCATCACCCTCTTTGCGGACCATCAAGACCGGCTGGCGTTGCCCTGACGCTAACGCTCAGGGGATCACCCGCGCCGTTCTCAGCTGCGAAAACAGGCTGAAAAACATCTCGTCTGTGGCCTGCATCCGCTGGAAGCCAGCCCGGCGCAGTTTACTGCCATCGCCAAACATATCGTACTGCCAGCCGAACACGAAATCGGCAAACTGACCGTCGCTCAGACGCAGAATGTCCGCTTCCACCAGCCGCTCTCCGGCCAGCTCGCGCCAGACGGCACGGTAGTCATTGAATAGCTGATGAAATGAGAGCCTGACGGGCGGGGCGCATTCCAGTTCAAACCACTGCGCGATGCGCGGCCACAGCTCGCACCAGCGCCAGATATCACCATTATTGACGTTGAAGGCCTCGTTTTCCCCCGCCGGTGAGGTGGCGGCCCACAGCGTGGCCTCCGCCAGCAGGTCGGCGTCAGTATGATCGACAATGCTGTGCCAGGTGGTTAACGTGCCGGGAAAGCGCAGCGGTAAACCCAGGGCTTTGCACAGTGACGCATACAGCGCGATGCTCAACGCAAGATTCATGGCATTACCCGGCACCGGGCTGCCCACCACGCCGGGCCTGATAGCGCTCCAGTGCCAGGTTTTGCCTTGTTGAAAGTGGCGGAGCCACGCAAGTTGAGCGGCGTTAAATTCAGCCCCGGGTACGCCGGGGTCGCTTTCCCGCGCCGGGGTTTTAAAGGGGCCAAGATGGGCGCCATACACTTTATACCCCTGCATCAGGCTGACCGCCTGCAGCGGGGCGTTTTGTTCGACGTGGCTGACCAGATTACGCAGCATGCTAACGTTCGGCTCCACCATCTCGCTCCAGTTTCCGGCATTCATCCAGGCACTGTAAAAAATGTGGGTCACGGTGGACAGCGGCTGGAGCGCTTGCGCACTGTGCCGGGCATCGCGTAAATCGACGTGAATCATCGGGATCGCCCCCGGTTGCGACAGGGCGCGGTGGCTGAGGCCGATAACCTCCCATCCACGATGTAACAGGGTGTTGACCAGCTGGCGGCCAACGATGCCGCTGCTGCCAGCGACCAGTGCGACCTGAGAGGATGTCTTGTTCATGGTGTTTCTCCTGGGAAGGTGACCGACACAGTGTGCTAGATTATTTTTTTGCCACCTATCCCATGAAACGGATGACACTTATCAGCAGAATCATGAAATGAATAATAAGCTCACCGCCATCGCCACCTTTCTGCGCGTTGCCGAAGCCGGCTCATTTTCCGCAGCCGCCCGGCAGCTCGGGATGAAGCAATCTGCCGTCAGTCAGCAGATCGCCGCGCTCGAACAGGAGCTTGGCGTGGTGTTACTCCATCGTACGACGCGGGCCATGATGCTTACCGAGCAGGGGGTGCATTACCGGCGTGATATGCAGCGGGTGCTGAACGCCATGCAGGAGGCGGAAAGGCGGCTCAACCCGGCGGAGCCTCAGTTTCAGGGACGAGTGCATGTCCAGCTGCCAAGCGGTCTCGGCAGTCTTCTGCTGCCGCATCTGCTGGCGCTGCAGAAACAGTATCCTGAACTGCACCTGATGCTGTCGCTCGACGATCGGATCGCCGATCTGGTTACCGAAGGGGTGGATGTGGCGCTGCGTCTCGGCCATGAGCCGCCGCCATCCCATGCTGCGCGGGTTCTGGCGCGGATTGAAACGGCGCTCTTTGCGGCACCAGGTCATTACGCCGTCCAGTCCGTGGACGACCTGGCGGAGTATCCACACGTTCGGTTTAGCGGCCTCCCGCTTGATGCTCCGCTGCGGATAATTTCCGCAGACGAGACGAGAGACGTGCAAGTTAAGACCGTTTTTCGGGCCAACACCAGCGATGCGCTGTTGCAGGCGCTGGAATCCGGTATCGGCATCGGAGGGATGCAGCGACCGCTGGCGGCCAGGGCACTCAGGGCTGGAAGGCTGGTGCCGATCCTGTCTGACTGGCGATTACCGGACCGTTTCCTGTATGCCGTCTATCCCGATGCCCGTTTTATTCCGCCGCGGGTCAGAAGCGTGATCGCCTTGATTGAGGCGCGACTGCCTGAGCTCGCTGTGGGGAGCTGAGGGTAAGGCGCTCCCCCATTCAGAACCGTGCGCGGTATCGTGCCGCTCCCCTGCAGGTGGTTTCTGATGTTAAGGTGAGACGTTTATCACCACAGGAGAACGCAAATGATTGTCAGGACCTGGCACGGCTGTGTGCCATTGCAACATGCCGAGGGGTTTGCCCGCCACCTTGAGCAGACCGGCGTGGATCACGCCCGGGGTATCCCCGGTAACAGAGGCGCGCTGGTGCGCCAGGAAAACCAGGGCGAATGGGCGCATTTTTTTCTCGCCACCTACTGGCAGGATCTTGCGGCGGTCAAAGCCTTCGCAGGCGAAGACTATCACGTCGCGGTCACTTATCCGGACGACGACGCATTCGAACTCCTCTCCGACCCCTACGTGTTTCAGCATGAAGTTGAGGCCGTGTCGCCACTGTAGGCTGATGACCGGGCAGGTGTAAGATCGGCCAGCAACAGACGGTTGCTGGCCGCGTGAGAGCGACGTCTACCTTGTATGGGCAGCCAGCCGCCGCTGGGTGAACATGGCATGACGGGAACACTCAGCGCGTGAGGGCCGCGACAATGGAGGCCTCCATTTTCTCCGGCGTCGTCAACGGCGCAAAACGCGCGAGGGGTGTGCCGTCGCGAGCGATGAGGAACTTGGTGAAATTCCACTTGATCCGTCCGCCGAGCACGCCGGGCAACGCTTGTTTCAGATAACGAAACAGCGGGTGTGCGGCGGGGCCGTTGACGTCCACTTTCTCAAACATCGGGAAGCTCACGCCGTAGTTAACGTGACAGGTCTGCTCGATTTCATCCGCACCGCCGGGTTCCTGCTTACCAAACTGGTTGCACGGGAAACCAAGCACTACCAGCCCCTGAGCCGCGTACTTTTTGTAGAGCGCTTCCAGGCCAGCGTATTGCGGTGTGAAGCCACAATGGCTGGCCGTATTCACCACCAGAACCACCTTGCCAGCATAGTCAGACATTGAGAGGGGCTGGCCGCGCAGGCGGGTAGCCGCCAATTGATAAAAAGGGGTCATAGCAGGCTCCTGAGAGTAGAAACAGTTCAACGCTGACGATCGCGCGAATGTTTGAAGCAGATTAGGCAGTTATGATACACAGGGTTAGGGATTTGTACCTGGAGTGTTAAAAAAACGCCAGATGTCATAGAGAAAATCGCAAACAGGAACGGCTGAAAATGATGAAATATGTCTTATCGCTGGTGGTGGTGGCGATACTCGCAGGATGTACCAGCACGCCAAACTTGCCGCCTCGGGATACCATTGTGGCGATGAAACCCACAGAGTCCGGTATTGTCGCCAGCTCAGCGAAATACAGTTACCGCTTTGTCCGTGACGGTGTGCCTCAGGAATATCAGCGTTATAAGACCTTTTATGAACGCTTTCATCAACAGGCTTCCGGCGTGCGGGTTAACTTTGTCGTGGAACAACATGAGGTGACGGCGGAATATCTGGTGGTGATGGATCAGCGCAAACTGGATGCCGGGCAGCATAGCGAGCTGGTGAATCAGTATCATGCGGTGCAAATTGATAACGATCGCCTCGGGGTGTTGTTTAAAGCGACAGGATTTTGGACTGCATCGGACGCGTCAGATCTGGCCGCCGCCTACCAGTTAGCGCACCCCGTTGTGGTATCAATCAATGATAAGACCAAAACGATTAGCTCGCTTGGCGCCGTCGCCATGGCCCCGTTGTTTCCATTTTACATGATGTATGGATGTGCCATCGGGCCTTGTGTCTGAGGAAAACAGCCAGCAAGTCACTCGACTCACTGGCTGAGTATTTAATTAAGCTTCACTTTTAGATGACTGCTTGTGAAACAGTTCGCGGAATACCGGGTAGATATCTTCCTGGTCGCGGATATGCTGCATGGCGAAATTATCAAAGGTCGCCTGCAGATGTTCATACTCGCGCCACAGGGTTTGATGCGCCCGGCGGGTAATTTCGATGTAGCTGTAATAACGCACCACTGGCAGAATTTTCTTCGCCAGCAGTTCGTGGCACAGCGGGGAGTCATCGGCCCAGTTGTCGCCATCCGACGCCTGGGCGGCGTAGATGTTCCACTGCGCCGGGTCATAACGGGCCTGCACCACTTCATCCATCAGCTTCAGGGCGCTGGAGACGATGGTGCCGCCGGTTTCCTGAGAATAGAAAAATTCGTGTTCATCCACCTCTTTTGCCTGGGTATGGTGGCGGATATAGACCACATCGACGTTTTTATAGGTCCGGCTGAGGAACAGATACAGCAGGATATAAAAGCGCTTGGCCATGTCTTTGGTGGCCTGGTCCATCGAGCCTGAGACGTCCATCAGGCAGAACATCACTGCCTGGCTGGAGGGCTCCGGCCGTTTTTCATAATTTTTGTAGCGCAAGTCAAAGGTGTCGATAAACGGCACCCGTTCAATTTTGGCGCGCAGCTCAGCAATCTCTTTGCGCAGGCGTTCCTCCTCCAGCAGCTGCACCGGTTCGCTGCGGCTGATGGTCTCCAGATCCTCCTCCAGGGCGCGCAGTTCACGGCGCTTGCCAGCGGTCATCGCCGTACGCCGGGCCAGCGAGTTCTGCAGCGAACGCACCACGCTGATGTTGGCTGGCACCCCATTCGAGGTAAAGCCCGCGCGATGGGTTTTAAACTCGTTCAACTGCCGGTGCTGATTCTTCTTCAGGTTCGGCAGGGCGAGATCTTCAAATAACAGATCCAGGTACTCATCTTTCGAAATCTGGAAGACAAACTCATCCTTCCCTTCGCCGTCGGCGCTGGCTTGCCCCTGACCGCCGCCACCGCCGCCGCCACCGCCCTGCGGGCGCTCAATCCGGTCGTTTTGCACAAAATGATCGTTGCCCGGGTGGACGCGGTTGCGCAGGCCGCCGCGACCCTGATGAAACATCGGCTCGTTGATATCGTCCGTCGGGATCGAGACGGATTCTCCGCTCTCAATATCGGTGACCGAGCGCTTGTTGATAGCCTCGGAAATCGACTGTTTAATCTGCGCCTTATAACGGCGCAAAAAGCGCTGGCGATTGACGGCGCTTTTGTTTTTCCCGTTCAGGCGTCGGTCTATGAACCAGGTCATATGCCCTCCTGTACTGCATTAGCCAACTTTGCTTATCATCATTCAGCTGCAGTTGACCCGGCGGCGTGCCGCCGGGCTTGACGCATCAGGACGATTTACGAACCCGCAGGTACCACTCGCAGAGCAGGCGAACCTGTTTGCGGGTGTAGCCTTTTTCCATCATGCGGTCGACAAAGTCGTCGTGTTTTTTCTGCTCATCGGTTGATGTTTTGGCATTAAACGAAATGACCGGCAACAGCTCCTCGGTATTAGAGAACATTTTCTTCTCGATAACCGTGCGCAGTTTCTCGTAGCTGGTCCAGTTCGGATTACGTCCGCTGTTGTTGGCTCTGGCGCGCAGCACAAAGTTGACGATTTCGTTACGGAAGTCTTTCGGGTTGCTGATCCCGGCCGGCTTCTCAATTTTCTCCAGCTCAGCATTCAACGACTCACGGTCAAACAGCTGACCGGTGTCCGGATCGCGATACTCCTGATCCTGGATCCAGAAGTCGGCGTAGGTGACATAGCGATCGAAAATGTTCTGCCCGTACTCGGAGTAGGATTCCAGATAAGCGGTCTGGATCTCTTTGCCGATAAACTCGGCGTATTTCGGGATCAGATAGCCTTTGAGGAATTCCAGGTAGCGCTCGGCGTTCTCCTGTGGGAACTGTTCGCGCTCAATCTGCTGCTCCAGGACATAGAACAGATGCACCGGGTTGGCGGCCACCTCGACATGGTCGAAGTTAAACACCCGTGACAGGATCTTAAAGGCAAAGCGGGTGGAGAGCCCGTTCATCCCTTCATCCACCCCGGCGTAATCGCGATACTCCTGATAGGATTTCGCTTTCGGGTCGGTATCTTTCAGGCTTTCGCCATCATAGACCCGCATTTTCGAGTAGATGCTTGAGTTTTCCGGCTCTTTCAGGCGCGACAGAATCGAGAAGCGCGCCAACGTTTCCAGGGTGCCCGGGGCGCACGGCGCGTGGGTCAGCTCGCTGCTGTTGAGCAATTTTTCATAGATGCGGATCTCTTCGGAGATACGCAGGCAATAAGGCACTTTGACGATATAGACGCGGTCGAGGAAGGCCTCATTGTTCTTGTTATTACGGAAGGTCACCCATTCCGATTCGTTGGAGTGGGCGAGGATTATCCCGTTAAACGGCAGGGCAGAGATCCCTTCGGTCCCGTTGTAGTTCCCTTCCTGGGTGGCGGTCAGCAGCGGATGTAGCACCTTAATCGGCGCTTTAAACATCTCGACGAATTCCATAATCCCCTGGTTGGCACGGCACAACGCACCGGAGTAGCCATAAGCGTCCGGGTCGTTTTGCGCATAGTGTTCCAGTTTACGGATATCCACTTTACCCACCAACGCCGAAATATCCTGGTTGTTTTCATCACCGGGTTCGGTTTTGGCGATGGCGACCTGCTCAAGAATCGATGGCCAGACTTTGACCACGCGGAATTTAGTAATATCGCCGCCAAACTCGTGCAGGCGCTTGGCCGCCCACGGCGACATGATGGTGCCGAGGTAGCGGGTGGGCACGCCATACTCTTTCTGAAGGATCTGGGCATCCTCCTGCGGATTAAACAGGCACAGCGGGTGATCGTTGACCGGGCTACGCTCGCCGTTGGCGCTCAGCACATAGATGGGCACGCGCTGCATCAACGCTTTCAGCCGTTCAGCCAGCGACGATTTACCACCGCCCACCGGCCCCAGCAGATAGAGGATCTGTTTCTTCTCTTCCAGCCCCTGGGCGGCATGCTTGAGATAGGAAACGATCTGCTCAATGGCGTCTTCCATACCGTAAAACTCTTCAAAGGCCGGATAGCGTGCGATGACCCGGTTTGAAAAGAGACGGGATAGCCGCGGCTCGAGAGCCGTATCAACCATGACGGGTTCACCAATGGCCATCAACAGACGTTCTGCCGCATTGGCATAGGCACTGCGATCTTGCCGGCAGATGGTAAGAAACTCCTGCAGTGTGAACTCTTCGTCCTTGGCAGCTTCATAGCGCTGGCGATAGTGATCGAATATATTCATGGCATGCCGTCCTTTCGTTTTTTAGCACAGGTTGAGAGCCGTTCATATGAGTAGTGGGGGCCCCCGGAAGACATAAGCTGAACGTCGCTCTCCAGATATCCAGCAACCCTTATGCCAGGTTGCGGGTGGAGTAGCGTGAATGTGCCCTGCAATTACACCTTCTAAATTTAAGCGTAGATGCATTTAGAAATCTTGCATGCCGCAGAAAATCAATTTCAATGACATATCAATAACTCATCCTGAAAATGACGCTTTTTGACACGCCAGGACGCGAAGCTGTCACCGGGCTGTCACCTCATGGTAAGAGAAGGGTGGGAAAGTGAACGATTTGTGTCATGTCGGGTAAAGAATTTGAGGCATGAGGTCTACGACGGTAAACTGCACGGGCTGATAATTTGACAACGGGAATATGGATTGTGACTAAAATCAAACTTCTGGCACTCGGCGTGCTGATTGCGACGTCCGCCAGCGCGGCGCATGCCGACGGGAAGTTCACTCTTGGGGCTGGCGTAGGCATCGTCGAACATCCGTATAAGCAATATGATGCGGATGTCTACCCGGTGCCGGTCATTAGTTATGAGAGCGATAACTTCTGGTTCCACGGTCTGGGCGGGGGCTACTACCTGTGGAACGACACCAACGATAAGCTGTCAATAACGGCCTACTGGTCGCCGATGTACTTCAAGCCGGGCGACAGCGACAGCGCGCAAATGCGTCAACTGGATAAACGTAAATCGACCGTGATGGCCGGTCTGTCTTATGTCCACAACACGCCCTATGGTTTCCTGCGCACGACGATTGCAGGCGATACGCTGGATAACAGTAATGGTATCAACTGGGATCTCGCCTGGCTGTACCGCTACACCAATGGTAACCTGACGCTGACGCCGGGCATTGGCGTGGAGTGGAACAGCGACAATCAGAACGAATACTACTATGGTGTCTCGCAGCATGAGTCCCGTCGCAGCGGCATGCGCAGCTACGATCCGGACAGCAGCTGGAACCCGTATCTGGAGCTGTCGGCTAACTATCGCTTCCTCGGCGACTGGAGCGTATACGGCATTGCACGCTATACCCGTCTGTCGGATGAAATTACCGACAGCCCGATGGTGGACAAATCCTGGAGCGGCCTGATCTCAACCGGGATTACCTACACCTTCTGATTGTGCATCATTACAGTGCGCTTTATGCATCAAAACAGGGCTTCACGCCCTGTTTTGCTTTATGGTGGTGCAGAAAGCTAAAGAGGAGGAGACGGTGAAAAAAACAGTACGCTTTGGCGAGCAGGCGGCGGTTCCGGCCATCGGGCTGGGCACCTGGTATATGGGCGAAAATGCGGCGCAGCGTCAGCAGGAAGTGGCTGCACTGCGCGCGGGCATCGACCACGGACTCACGGTGATCGATACGGCGGAAATGTATGCCGACGGTGGGGCGGAAGAGGTCGTCGGGCAGGCGATCCGCGGCCTGCGCGATCGCGTGGTGCTGGTGTCCAAAGTCTATCCCTGGCACGCCGGCGGAACGGCGATGCGCCGCGCCTGTGAAAACAGCCTGCGCCGGCTGCAGACCGACTATCTCGATATGTATCTCCTGCACTGGCGCGGGGATATCCCACTGCAGGAGACGGTCGAGGCGATGGAGAGGCTGGTGGCCGAGGGCAAGATCCGCCGCTGGGGCGTCTCTAATCTGGACACCGACGATATGCAGGCGCTGTGGCGGACGGCGGGTGGCGAACGCTGCGCGACCAACCAGGTGCTCTATCATCTCGCATCGCGGGGCATTGAATACGATCTCCTGCCCTGGTGCCAGCAGCACACTCTGCCGGTGATGGCCTACTGCCCGCTGGCGCAGGCGGGGCGCTTACGCGATGGACTTTTTCAGCATACCGATATCATTAATATGGCTAACGCGCGGGGGGTGACAGTCGCGCAGCTGCTGCTCGCCTGGGTGATTCGTCATCCGGGAGTGCTGGCGATCCCGAAAGCGGCCAGTATTGAGCATGTGGTGCAGAATGCCGCCGCGCTCGATATCGTCCTCAGTGCGGAAGAGCTCGCGCAGCTGGATCGCCTCTATCCGCCACCGCCGCGAAAAACCCGGCTGGATATGGTTTAATCAGCACCTCAGCCAGCGGAGAAAAAAGCCCCGTCGGAAACGGGGCTTTTTGCTGTTAGCGTTTTTTCAGGCTGATGGTCTGCGCCAGGCGAGAGGGGGTCTCTTCGCTGGCTTTCTGCGGCTGGGTCACGCAGCAGGTTTCGACGCAAACGAAGGTTTTGTAACCATCGTCCGGCATGTCGCCCATGCTGACGGACAGCGCCGGGCCCGGGTTCCAGGCCACCACGTTGTGCTGATGATGGTGCACGACGTCGATAGTGCGGTTAAGCGCATCGTCATGGATCACGCTGCAGCTGTCGGCGTTGAGGTAGACGCGGTCGGTGCGGTCCGGGAAGGTCTGCACGCCGTTGCTCAGGACGCCTTCTTCGGCATTCTTCACTTTATCGATATAGCGCTCGCCAAGACCACTCACTTTCACCGCTGCGATATCGCCGACGTTGAAGTAGGTATGCAGGGCAGAGGTGGTCTCGAATTCACCGTGGGCTTCCAGCTCGATTTCGCAGGTTTTGCCCAGCTTGAAGCGGGCATAGAGGGTGAATTCGTGCGGCCAGAGCTTCATGGTTTCGGCGCTGTGCTGGAGCGCAAAGGTCAACATGACGCCGCTGTCGTCTTCGTCATGACCTTCCAGGGTCCATGGCAGATTGCGGGCAAAGCCGTGCGACGGCAGACCCTGCTGCGCGGAAGGGCCAAACCAGGGCCAGCAAATCGGCACGCCGCCGCGCAGGGCGACGCCCTGTTTAAATGGGGTGTTGTTGCTCAGCCACAAGACTTCTTCTTCACCGGCGGGTTTCCAGGAGAGCAGGTGCGCTCCCTGCAGCGCCACAGAGGCTTTCACCTGCGGATGGTCGATGACAATCAGCTCCAGGTCGTCCAGCTGGCGACGGGAGATCACGGGAGAAATGGTTTCATTCACCGGGAGAGCAAAAATTTTATTTATCATTGTGCAATCCTATCTCTGCAGACAAAAAAAAGAGCGACCGAAGTCGCTCTTACAGATTACTTTTTCATCTCAACTTATTTGGAGATGTGAGCAATCAGGTCCAGAACTTTGTTGGAGTAGCCAGTTTCGTTGTCGTACCAGGAAACCAGTTTCACGAAGTTGTCGTTCAGTGCGATACCTGCTTTAGCATCGAACACGGAAGTGCAAACTTCGCCGTTGAAGTCGGTAGAAACAACGTCGTCTTCGGTGTAACCCAGAACGCCTTTCATTGCGCCTTCAGAAGCGGCTTTGATGGCTTTCTTGATTTCTTCGTAGGACGCTGCTTTTTCCAGACGAACGGTCAGGTCAACAACGGATACGTTCGGAGTCGGAACGCGGAACGCCATACCGGTCAGTTTGCCGTTCAGTTCTGGCAGTACTTTACCTACTGCTTTAGCAGCACCGGTAGAGGACGGGATGATGTTCTGAGCTGCGCCGCGGCCGCCGCGCCAGTCTTTGTGAGACGGGCCATCAACGGTTTTCTGAGTCGCGGTGGTCGCGTGGACGGTGGTCATCAGGCCTTCAACGATACCGAAGTTGTCGTTGATAACTTTAGCCAGCGGTGCCAGGCAGTTGGTGGTGCAGGAAGCGTTGGAAACGATGTCCTGGCCAGCGTAAGTTTCGAAGTTAGCGCCGCGAACGAACATCGGGGTGTTGTCTTTGGACGGGCCAGTCAGAACGACTTTTTTCGCGCCAGCGGTGATGTGTTTACGAGCGGTTTCGTCGGTCAGGAAGATACCGGTTGCTTCAGCAACAACGTCAACACCAACTTCGTCCCACTTCAGGTTAGCCGGGTCACGTTCAGCGGTAACACGGATTTTTTTACCGTTAACGACCAGATGACCGTCTTTCACTTCAACGGTACCGTCGAAACGACCGTGAGTGGAGTCATACTTCAGCATGTAAGCCATGTACTCTGCGTCTAACAGGTCGTTGATTGCAACGATCTCGATGTCAGAACGTTTCTGAGCAGCACGGAAAACAATGCGACCGATACGGCCAAAACCGTTGATACCTACTTTGATAGTCATATATTCCACCAGCTATTTGTTAGTGAATAAAAGGTTGCCTGTAAAATTACAAAAACCTTACGCAGCGTCAAGCGGAATCGTGTCAATCATTGCGACAAATCAATCCTGAGCACACCTTGCGCGATTGATTTGCCTCACTCTCCCTTTGAGCCCAATTCCATATGGGGGCTGCGCGCGGAATTTTAAAGGGCATTTAAGATAAAAACGTGATTTAAGTCACAATTATCTGGCTGCCTGTTGGCACCGCATAAGTTTAGAACAAAAGTGCACGCTTCATTGTTAATGTTTTGTTAGAATTGGAGCGAAAGTTGTCCATTGCAAAGCGAGATGTAAGCCCATGGCGAATAAACCCTCCCCGGAAAAGCTGAAAAACGGCTTAAGCGAAATGCAGTTTTACGTGACGCAGCATCACGGCACCGAACCGCCTTTCACCGGACGGCTGCTGCACAACAAGAAAAATGGCGTGTATCACTGCCTGGTGTGCGATGCGCCGCTGTTTAACTCCCAAACCAAATACGACTCCGGTTGCGGCTGGCCGAGCTTCTATGAGCCGGTGAGCGATGAGGCCATTCGCTATCTGACCGACAATTCGCACGGCATGCAGCGCATTGAAATCCGTTGTGGAAATTGTGACGCCCATCTCGGCCACGTGTTTCCGGATGGCCCACAGCCGACCGGCGAGCGCTATTGTGTGAATTCGGCGTCGCTGAGCTTCACTGATGAGCAGAATGGCGAGCAGATTAAGGGTTGAAGAAACGATTCAGCAAATTATTCCAAGCGGAGTGGAGCGGAAGATGGATATTGAGCAAATTATCGACAGTATGACGCCGGAAGTTTACCAGCGTCTGGCGACGGCGGTGGAGCTGGGAAAATGGCCGGATGGCGTGGCGCTGACGCCGGAGCAAAAGGAAAATAGCCTGCAGCTGGTGATGCTGTGGCAGGCCCGGTATAACACCGACGCCCAGCACATGACCATCGACACCCGCGGGCAGATGGTGATGAAGAGTAAACAGCAGCTGAAGGAAGATTTCGGCATCGTGCCAAAGCCGATCGCCACCGTTAAGCTGCAATAAAGCGCCAGCCGGCGGCGCGTGGTTCCGGCGTCGGGGTCACCCCGCGCCGGACAGCATCAGCGTGAACGACCGCGCGCAGCGGCCAGATCGGCATGCTTACTTTTTGTTCATCATCGCTTTCAGATCGGCAAACGGGTTGTAGGTGGCCTCACCGACGCTCTTTTGCGCATCTTCGCCCGCCACCACCGTGGAGCCATACTGATCGGCTTCGGTGTACTTGGAATGTTCGTGATCGTGACAATACAGGCACAACATCTCCCAGTTACTCCCATCTTCCGGGTTATTGGAGTGGTCGTGATCGATGTGGTGCACCGTCAGTTCGCGTAGATTTGAATAGACAAACTCCCGTGAGCAGCGTCCGCACACCCAGGGAAAAAGCTTGAGCGCCTTTTCGCGGTAACCCACTTCCAGACGCGCGTAATTTTTGGGGATATAGGCCATGGCCCCCTGCCTCCTGTCAAACGGTTAAGCTGCGCCAGCGCGTGGCGCAGCGGATAACTGGCATCATAACCTATCCCGGGCTGCGCGATATACCTGCATTGCAGGCGATGTTGTCTGCGTCACGCAGCCCGAGGGGAAGGGGCGTGACTAGTGTTTGATCCCCAGCGATTCCGCCAGCTGACGGGCCAGCTGATTCTGGTCATCGGCGCCATATTCCCAGAACATGGCCCCGGCGAGGCCCTTCGCCTTGATATAGTCCGCCTTAATGGCCACCGATCGCGGGTTCTCATACGACAGGGCGAACAGCGGCTTGCCCTCCGCGGACTGCACTGACAGCCACGGAACCTTCGCTTCATCGTCCCAGTGCTCGGTAAAACGTTTTTGCGGATCGTTGAGCAGTTTGCCCACGATATCGTTGTATTTTACGTAGGTGTCTTTGCTCAGGTCATAACCCAGCGAGGCAAACAGCGCGACCTCCTGTGGCCCAAAATAGGGCTGGGTGACCGGATTGTTTTGCGCATCCGCTTTCGTCCAGTCAATCCCCGGTTCAACTGCCCGTTTCGGTACCCGGCCATAAAAACCAATCCCGAGGTTCATCTGGCTGGGTTTAAGCCCGGCGGCCAGGTAATTGTTGACCACAAAATCGGCGCTGTATTTATCCGCCGCGGCGACCGTTGGCCAGTGGCTGGAGTCATACAGGTTCGAGTTGAAGTACTGCGTGCCGTAGGCCATGTCGTAGGTCATCAGGTTGATGTAGTCGAGCGATGGCGCAATCGCTTTAACGTCCACCCAACTTTTCGGGCTTTCTGCGTTAGCCCCCACGGCAATAGTCACCAGTTTCCTGGTACCAAACGCTGCGCGCAGCTCTTTTAACAGCGCGGTAAAGTTATCGCGATCGGCCGGTTGACTGGCAACCAGCCCCCAGGCGCCGTTGACCGGAAACTCCCAGTCGAGGTCAATCCCATCCAGACCATATTTTTCAACAATTTCCTGCGCAGAATGAATAAACACCTTACGGGTTTCTTTGCTTGCCGCCGCGCCGGAGAAACCGCGCGCCCCCCAGCCGCCGACCGACAGCAGGACCTTGAGGTCCGGGTTCTGTTTACGCAGGGCCGGGAGCTTTTGCAGATCCGCCTGCACCTTCGGCGACAGCCAGATCTCGTGCAGATGAGCAGGATCCTTCAGGGCCGCATTAGTCTCGTCTTTTTCATCGTTATAGATAAGACCAAACGAGTAGTTGAGATGGGTGATCTGCCGGACGTCCAGCTTATCGATATCGCCGCCGGGCCCGGCAGTGACGTCGCCGCCGCCGTTAAAATAGCCGACGGACATCAGGGGTTGGGCAGAGAGCGCAGAAGCGCAAAGCAAGGGCAAGGCTGCCAGCAAGGGCAAACGTTTCATAGTGGTTCCTCTTTGACATAAAAAATAACCACGCCACGGAAATGGCGTGGCGAAAAAACAGCCTTGCCAGACTACCAGCAATAACCTGTTGAAACTGCGAGAGAGTTCAATTTATGGACGATAGCGAGGCGGCAGAAGAAGACCCGGCGCGAGGGCGCCGGGGGGAGGGATCAGGCCTGAGATTCCCGCCAGTCATCGAGGGTATACAGCGTGGCGCCCGCGGCGGCCATCTCCATAAACGCCTGGCTGCTGTCCTGCGGCTGCAGGTTAACGCCGCGACAGCCGTCGATGATGACATTGACCGTATAGCCCAGCGCGAGGGCATCCAGCACGGTGAATTTGACGCAGTAATCGGTGGCGAGGCCGAGCACGGTCAGTTCCACGATGCCCTGGCCGCGCAGCCAGCCGTCCAGTTCAGTTTTCTGCCGGTGACCGTTGTCAAAAAAAGCGCTGTAGCTGTCAATGACCCGGTTTTGCCCCTTATGGAACACGGCGTTGATCGCCTGCTGTTTGAGCAGCGGATGCAGCGCCGCGCCTTCGCTGTGCTGCACGCAGTGATCCGGCCAGAAGGTCTGCGCCAGGCCGTCGAGTTCGCCCAGGGTGTAGGGTGCCACCTGGTGCTGGCTGGCGAAGCTGCCATGATCCGCCGGGTGCCAGTCCTGGCTGGCGACGATGGGCTCGCCGCGCGCCAGGCTCCAGTCGATAAGCGCATTAGCCACCTCGACGGTACTGTCGCCCTCAGGAACCGCCAGCGCGCCGCCGGCGCAAAAGTCGTTCTGCAAATCAACCAGTAACAGCGCTCGATGTGCCATACGTCCTCCTTAAGCCTCGTCGGGGGTGAGTTCGCCACGCAGATTTTGCTGCATCGCCGCGCGAATGGCGTCAACATCCAGCTGCTGGCTAAGCAGATAGTGTAGCTTGGTCAGCGTCGCTTCCACCGTCATATCGAAACCACTGATGACCCCCGCCTGGGCGAGGGCGTTGCCGGTGGCATAGCCGCCCATGTTCACTTTCCCGGACATGCATTGCGTCAGATTGACCACCACAATACCGCGCTGGCTGGCTTCCGCCAGCACCTGAATAAACTCGCCATTCTGTGGGGCATTGCCTACGCCATAGGAGCGGAGGATCAGCGCTTTCACCGGCTGGCGCAGGAAATTGCGTACCACGTCGGCGGAGATGCCGGGGTAAATCGTCACCACGCCAATCGGCTGCGGGGTGATGGGGTGCACGATAAGCTCTCCGCGGCCCTGCGGCGCCGGCGGGGTACCGAGACGGCGAATATGGATCCCGGCTTCCAGCAGCGGCGCGAGGTTTGGCGAGGCGAAAGCGTCGAAGCCGTCGGCGTGGGCTTTAGTGGTGCGGTTGCCGCGAAACAGTCGATTGTTGAAGAACAGCGCCACTTCGTTAATCGGATAGTTGGCGGCGACGTAGAGGGCGTTGAGCAGGTTAATCTGACCATCAGAACGCAGCTCGGCCAGCGGGATTTGTGACCCTGTCACAATGACCGGCTTGCCAAGGTTTTCCAGCATGAACGACAGCGCCGAAGCGGTAAACGCCATGGTGTCGGTACCATGGAGGATCACAAAGCCATCATACTCATCGTAATGGCTGCGGATATCGTCGGCGATGTGCTGCCAGTCCTCAGGGGTCATATCGGATGAATCCATCAGCGGATGGTATTCATGGATCGTGAAGTCCGGCATCTCCGGACGATGGAACTCAGGCATCAGCGCCAGCTGACGCTGCAGATGGCCGGAAACGGGGACATAGCCGTGTTCAGAGCGCTGCATACCGATGGTCCCACCGGTGTAGGCAACGTAAATCGATTTTTTTTGCATAGCATCGCTTAGGTTGGTCGTAGACAGGCGCAGTATAAAGAGACGCAGGAAAAAATACAGTGTCGGTCGCTGGCTTTGTGGCGGTGTTGGCAGGAGAGGGAAAAAGGCTGCCCCGGGAGACGGGGCAGCCGCTGCGTACTAACGGATGTTGGCGCAGGTCAGGCAAAAGGCATAGCGGTTCTGCGGGTCGTTAAACGCCGCCAGCTTGTCGCTCTCCGCTTTCACCGTCTCGGCCGCCGCGGCGACCGGTGCAGGCAGCCAGGCCTGAATGGCCGCCGGCAGCGAGGCGCGTACCGAGCCGGTCAGGCTATCCAGCACCATCGAGAAGAAGGTCGGCTCTTCCTGATAGTAGTTGAGGTGCCAGGTTTTCAGCTTGGCCAGCTCGGCGGCTTTAGCCACCGCATCGTCGAAGTCGCCGAGGCTGTCGACCAGGCCGTTGGCTTTGGCATCTTCCCCGGTCCAGACGTGTCCCTGGGCAATCTGGTCGATTTTCTCCGGCGTGCTCTTACGGGCGTTAGCCACCAGGGTGATAAAGCGTTGATAGCCATTCTCAATGCTCAACTGCATCAGCTGCTGCACTTCCGGCGGCAGCGCTTTGGTGCTGGAGACATCCGCCAGCGGCGACGTGGCGACGCCGTCGGTATGGACGCCAATCGACCCGAGGGTATTTTCCACGGTGTTGATTACGCCAAAGATGCCGATGGAGCCGGTGAGGGTGCTCGGGTTCGCGACGATGTAATCCGCTGGGGTGGAGATCCAGTAGCCGCCAGATGCAGCCATGCCGCCCATCGAGACCACTACCGGTTTACCGGCGGCTTTGGCTGCCGCCAGCTCTTCACGGATAATTTCTGAGGCGGTCACGCTACCGCCCGGGCTGTTAACGCGCAGAACGATGGCCTTAATTTTCGGGTCGAGGCGCGCATCGCGAATTTGCGCCGCCGTGGTATCGCCACCAACGTTGCCCGGGGTCTCCTCGCCATCCATGATGGCGCCGTTGGCAAAGATCACCGCAATGGCGGAACCTTCGTCAGACGGTGTCTTCACGTTGTAGTCGTAATAGCTGATCGCCCGGTAATTGTTATCCGTTTTGCTCCAGCCAAACTGTTTGGTCAGCGCCTTTTCCACTTCCGTGGAGGTCGCCAGCTCATCCACCAGCTTATTGTCCAGCGCATATTTTGCCGTATCGCCGCCCACTTTACGCAGGCCATCGATAATGCCCTGGGCGCCCGGGAATAGCTGCTGGGCGGTGATCTGGCGGTTGGCGGCAATGGTGTTGAGGTAGTTCTGCCACAGTTCGCCAATCCAGCGGCTGTCCGCCTCGCGGGCGGCAGGGGACATATCATCGCGAATGAAAGGCTCGACGGCGGATTTATAGGTGCCGACGCGGAAGACATGGGTGGAGACCTTCAGCTTATCCAGCAGCGATTTGTAGTACAGCCCATTAGTGGCGAAGCCGTGCAGGTCAACCTCGCCCTGCGGTGAGAGCCAGATTTTGTTGGCAAAGCTCGCCAGGTAGTACTGGCCCTGGCTGTAGCTACTGCCGACGGCATACACCGGTTTGCCGCTGTCGCGGAACTCACGCAGCGCTTTACCGATGTACTGCATGGACGGCTGATCGCCGCCAACGAAGTTTTTCAGATCCAGCACAATACCGGTGATATTGCGGTCATCTTTCGCCTGGCGAATGGTCTGCACGATATCGAACAGAGAGTTCTCCTGCAGACGGTCCGAGCTGGCGCCAAACAGCTGGCGGCCAATTACGCCGAGCTTGCTGCTGGCGGAAGGTTTATCCACCACCACGCCGGTAATATCCAGCAACAGCGCGCCGCGCGCGGCATGTTCGCTGGTAGTGGTGCTGAACTGGCTCCAGATACCGATACACACCAGCACCAGCACCAGGAAGATCGCATTCAGAGCCAGTTTGCGAATAAAGTTGAGTATCCGCCACGTCCATTTAAAAAAGCTGGCAATCAGTCGCCAAAGGGTTCGCATGTCTTCTCCCTAACGTTATCTAAAAAGGGCAGGCCGCAGGGGCCGCCGCGTCTGGCTATCCTAAAGAGTGAGCCGTCGGTTGTCAGCAGGAATCACCGACCACGCTGTAACAAAATCCTTGTGCATGTTAATTTTATGAAAAATGACATCACAGGAGTTATACAGATGGATGCTCTCGATCTACTGCTTAATCGCCGGAGCGCTTCTCGCCTGGCGGAACCTGCCCCGGCTGGCGAACAGCTGGAAAACATTCTGCGCGCCGGGCTGCGCGCCCCGGATCATGGCACCCTGCAGCCGTGGCGCTTTTTTATTATCGCCGATGACGGCCGCGAGCGCTTCAGCCAGCTGCTGGAAAAAGGGGCCACAGAGGCCGGCCAGGATGAGAAGGGAATAGAGAAAGCCCGCAATGCGCCGTTCCGCGCGCCGCTGATCATTACCGTAGTCGCGCGCTGTGAAGACCACCCGAAGGTGCCGCGCTGGGAGCAGGAGATGTCCGCTGGCTGTGCGGTGATGGCGATGCAGATGGCGGCCCTGGCCCAGGGATTCAATGGCATCTGGCGCAGCGGAGCATTGACCGAGAGCCCGGTGGTGCGGGCCGGCTTCGCGTGCCGCGAGCAGGATAAAATTGTCGGCTTCCTCTATCTGGGGACGCCGCAGCTAAAAGCTTCAACCACCATTGCCCTGCCGGATACCGCGCCGTTTGTGACGCGCTTCTGAGTCGGTGCTTGTGATGCCGGGTGGCGGCTGGCGCCTTACCCGGCCAACGCATCCGGCTCTGACTGTCTGTAGGCCCGCGCAAGCGCAGCGCCGCCGGGCAAGGACAGCGGGCACGGAGCCGATTTTGTGCCGGGTGGCGGCTCGCGCCTGACCCGGCCTACGTTCGTACGACCAGTCGTTAATTTATTCACTTTTCTTGCTGAAACTGCCGGTGCTGACGGCCTCAAAATCGC
>NZ_KV792975.1:1100-1266 GCF_001808325.1 Klebsiella sp. HMSC16C06 | reverse complement strand
GGGCGCCTTTTTACATTGGTGGGTCGTGCAGGATGACTCGGCTTCGCCTCGCCCTTCGGGCCGTCGCCGCAAGCGGCTCCGTTGTCTCACTGCGTTCGACCCGAACCTGCGGCAGGTTCGAATCGTTGAGTTCTGCGCATAGCAAAAAGGCGCCTTTAGGGCGCCT
>NZ_KV792975.1:0-100 GCF_001808325.1 Klebsiella sp. HMSC16C06 | reverse complement strand
AGTCAACTGCTCTACCAACTGAGCTAACGACCCCTTGCGGGATTTTGCTACTGTAATCATTCAGGATGGTGGGTCGTGCAGGATTCGAACCTGCGACCAA
>NZ_KV792974.1:0-5403 GCF_001808325.1 Klebsiella sp. HMSC16C06 | reverse complement strand
AGTGTGGCTCGACGACTGGACAGCGCAGCTGGCCGGGAGCCGAAGGTGTCCAGTATGGGTGTGCTTTTAAAGCCTTTAAGGGTTAAAAAGAGGCATCACAGCAGGAAGAGAAAGAGAAAGCAGACAGACAGCAGTGAGCAAACAGGAAACGTAAAGATGCAGGCTGGAGAGAATATGTTTTCATGCCGCCGGAAAGAAGCCATGATAAACCGGCGGCATACCAGACGGGGCGTCAGGAACGGAGCTGATTTTCCTTCCTGAACTGCGCAACGCTATACCAGATTGAAGCCAGGAAAGCGAAAACGGTGATCAGGACACGAAATTCGTCACCCGGCTCTTTCCCCTTCAGCATCAGCGTTATGATGATGCCGGCAACGATAATCCACGCAATACCACTCCAGAGGCGCAGCTTATCCGCCACGACATTAATCAGAACAAAAGCAACGGCCAGGATAGCCCCCCACAGGGCCGGAACAGGCTGAAACGGAATAAAAAACAGGTTAATACCGGTTAAAAGCGTCACGGCAGCAAACATCAGAGACATACGCACAGATTACCCTCCCTGGACACACTAAGTGAGAAAATCAATTCTGCTGATCATCGCCCGGTTTATTATATTCGGGTGCATTTGCGCGCGGCAGCTGCTGACTGTTCAGTCGATGTACGTGGAGCCGTTCACGGAAATATTCGCGCAGGTGTTCAGGCTGTTCCCGTTCAACAAGTTCCGGCATGACGGGCTTGTTCATGCGCTCCTGCCAGGCAACAGCAGCAGCCACCTTATCGACGGCAACTTTGTCCTGCTCCTCCTTTGAAAAAGAGGCAATATTCCACTGCGACATACGCAAATTCCGCAAAAGAAGAAAGGTTACGCAGATATTACGCTCTTAATCCTTAACTGGCGACCTGTTGAGGTGAGGCCAGTACGCAGCGCCGCAGGCGTGGCGAACAGCCTCACCGGCAGGCGAAGCCTGCCAGGATTTTCGCGCGGCCGCACCGATCTGCGAAGCCGGGTAAGCTCCCCACAGATCGTGCCGTCTAAGACCTTAAACGGGGCGTCGGGCGCCCCGATATAGTATCAGTCCAGAGCCGCGTAAATAGCAGCGCATTCGTCATGAGAGTCAATGAAATTCCACAGCTGCGATTCCCGCAGCATCAGGTGGCGTGTCAGGGCAGCATCACCGCGTTCATGGTGCAGCCAGATACGGCGGTTGATCGCCAGCGCCGTAATGATAACTCCGGCTGCATCCGCGCTGACGGACCGATCAAACCAGTTATCCGGGTTAGTCAGATGGAAACGGTCACCGTCAGGCATCATGTAGCCGCCGCCCTCCGGAATACGGATGAAATGCCAGAAGCCTCCGCAGTAATCGGTGATGTGTTTCTCAGCGAGCGCATAGACCTGCATCTCTCCGGCCAGAAAATCGTTACCAAACAGATCCGGCAGGAACGAGAGACGGTCGGACTCCTCAACATTCAGCATGGTTTGACGGGCATGATACATAGCAACCTCCACAGGTTCATAAGATTGCGGCACCGGGTTGTGCCGTGCCGACACGACAGCCCGGCGGAAAGCGGAAGATGCAGGGGCGACACCGGAGGCCGCAGCGCAGATAAAGCACGAAGCTGGTCTGGACGGTTTTCGAGCGAAACCTGAGCGAGAAAACGACGGGAAGAACGGCGAGCATCATAAAAAAACTGCGACCGGGCGAGGATGGCGGCGTCAGCGAACCCTTGCATCTGCAGCAGCCGGGCTAAAGTGAAGGCACGGCACTACCCGTCGCGATGAAGGAGGTTGAATAAAAGGTTTCTATAACCCGTATTTCGACCGCAGGGAGAAAAGCGGAAGCAAATGTCGCAACGCGACAGACGCAGGAATCAGGCCACAGACCGGAGGAATGGGGCCGGGAGAAGCGGAGCCGGCGGCAACGACAAGCCGGCGACGTCCTTATCCGGTGTTGATGGCACGGCGCCGGTTTATCAGCTGCCCGTCACTTAGCGGGCCAGGAGATCTCTCGTTCTGAGCTTACCGGCGATCTGGTTTATCACTGGCCACGGAGATACCAATATACATACCGCTTCCCCAGATAATCTGGGAGAGCACAAATATCCACTGAGGGACGTCAACAATCAACAGCGGAAGGAGAGCAACCGTCACGATTAAAATCAGGCGGCTACCGAATTGCCGGCGCACCGGTTCAGCGGCGTCAACCGGGACGCCTGCATATCGCAGAACCTGCCTTAAACCCGTATTCATAATCACTCCACTCAGAATAAATGCACTGTACTTCAGTATATTACATTTTATTAGATAACGATTCTCCGGGCTGGCAGTGATCCTTCTGAAATTTCCCTGTTTTTGCAGGAACAGCAAATGGTTACAGACAACGGCAACAAGATGACTTGAAAAAAAACGGCCTTCGCAAAATAATACTGTATATATATACAGTTTTAAGCGAAGGAAAAAAACGATGAAGTTCATTCCTGCAGTATCAGAAGCCAGCATAGTAAAAATTCCTTTGTTCACAGAGCGATGCCCTGCGGGTTTTCCGTCACCGGCAGCAGACTACACTGAGTCTGAACTGGATCTGAATGAGTACTGCATTCACCGGCGCCACTCCACCTATTTTGTCAGAGCGATTGGCAACTCAATGACTGATATTGGCCTCTATTCCGGCGATCTGATGGTCGTGGATAAAGCAGAACAGCCGCGGCACGGGGATATTGTTATCGCGGAAATTGAGGGTGAATTTACGGTAAAACGCCTGCTTCTGACGCCGCGGCCAGCCCTGCAGGCGATGAACCCGGACTTCCCTTCCCTGTACCCGGATCCAGAAACGCTGCAAATTTTCGGCGTGGTGACGGCCTTCATTCATAAAACCCGGAGGGCAGACTGATGTTCGCCCTGGCAGACGTCAACTCCTTCTACGCCAGTTGCGAGAAGGTTTTCAGGCCGGATTTGCGCGGCAAACCTGTCGTCGTTCTCAGTAACAACGATGGCTGCGTTATTGCCCGGAGCGCTGAAGCCAAACGGCTGGGTATAAAGATGGGAACCCCCTGGTTCCAGCTCAAAGAGGCGCAGTTTCCTGAAAAACTGTACGTTTTTTCCAGCAACTACGAGCTCTACGCGAGCCTGAGTAACCGTGTGGTCGCCCTGCTGGAAGATCTGTCGCCCCGCGTCGAACAATACTCAATTGACGAATGTTTCCTGGATGCCCGGGGAATTGGCCAATGTATGGATCTGGAGGATTTTGGCAGGCAGTTGCGTGGGCACGTTCTCAGTGGAACCGGACTGACGATCGGTGTCGGCTGCGGCGCCACAAAAACACTGGCCAAATCGGCGCAGTGGGCGTCAAAGGAATGGCCACAATTCAGGGGGGTGCTGGCGCTGTCGCCCGATAATCCACGCAGGACGGCAAAATTACTCAGCCTGCAGCCGGTGGAAGAAATCTGGGGCGTGGGGAACCGGATAGCGAAAAAGCTGCACGTTATGGGGATCACCACCGCCCTGCAGCTGTCGCTGACGAACCCCGCGTTTATCCGCAAAAACTTCAACGTAGTGCTGGAGCGCACGGTACGTGAGCTGAACGGCGAGAGTTGCATTTCACTGGAGGAAGCGCCGCCGCCGAAACAGCAGATTGTCTGCAGTCGCAGCTTCGGGCAGCGGATCACCACCTATGAAGAAATGCGCCAGGCCGTCTGCCAGTACGCCGAGCGCGCAGCAGAAAAGTTGCGAGGTGAGCGGCAGTACTGCCGGCATATCAGCATCTTCATCAAAACCTCCCCTTTTGCGGTTAATGAACCGTACTACGGTAACGTGGCCACTGAGAAACTGAACACCCCTACCCGTGACACCCGGGACATTATAGCGGCAGCGGTCAGGTCTCTGGACAGGATCTGGCTCGATGGCCACCGCTACGCAAAAGCGGGGATAATGCTCAATGATTTCAGCCCGAACGGCGTTGCACAGCTGAATCTGTTCGATGACGTGCAGCCACGGCCGCACAGCGATGCGCTGATGAAGGTGCTCGACGGTATTAATCATTCCGGACTCGGGAAAGTCTGGTTTGCCGGACGGGGTATTGCGCCGGACTGGCAGATGAAACGGGAGATGCTGTCACCGGCATATACCACCCGCTGGAAGGAGCTGCCGGTTGCCCGTTTCTGACCGTTGAAATGACAGAAGGGACTTGCCGCCAGAGCTTACTTTACCGATCATACAGATGACTTGTCTCAGGGGGGAACCATGACAAACATCATTCTGTGTGATGTGACTGCCAGCGTCAGCGAACTTAAAAACGATCCGGTGGCCACCGCCAGTGCCGGCGGCGGCTACCCGGTAGCGATTATTGACCGCAAGCGCCCTGTTTTTTATTGTGTGCCCGCGGCTCTGTATGAACAAATGCTCGATACGCTGGACGAAAAAGACCTGGTGCAATTGATCACAGAACGTCAAAACCAGCCGCTGCGTGAAGTGGATCTCAATCAGTATCTGTGATGTGCTCCGGTGCGAGGAGCAAGGAATGTATTAAATCAATGTTAAGGAACAATATGGGTAGCAAAATCGCAGGTGTGGTTTTCTTATTCTTCACTGTCTGGGGAATGGCTTCAGTGATTGAATTGCAGTACTCGCGTAACGCTGATACCTATCCTGTCTGGCTGACAAAACATCTCCGGATCTCTCCCGAAAATAACGAAAAGAGCCTGATAAGGATAGGAATGGAAACCTTTGACAAGGTATGTGGTGATAACAGGGGCCTCCTTGCCGTCACCCAAAAACAAAACGGTATGTTTATGCGCTGTGATGATTTCCCCGGATTTTTTTCATGGTTCAGCGGCGTTTACAAAGTCAGTTAATCAGATAACGTGTTGGACTTTCAATATGTTACCCACACGGTTATCCCCCGTTACTGTGGATAATCAATATATTGTGTCTCAGACAGCTGCTTTTTCTACCATATGTTGTGTCCCTGATATCCCCTCGGACGGCGTGACAAACGACATCACACTGGAGACGCTGATGACGGGACCATGTTCATCCAGGGTCGTAAGAACGGCCGGGACTGGTTACCGGCCGGACGAAGGACCGGCCAACGCGCAGCGGCGGCAGCTGGTTTTAAAAATGCTGGCGGAAATTTAAAATTAAGCCGCACACCCCGCGAAATTTTGCAAATTTCACTCAACATGCTTCGTTCAGATCCCAACAGAGCTTTCACCATCACCTGTAATAGCCGCCCTGCTGCGTGATTACTCCGCTCAACAGATTGCTGGCGACAAGCCAATACCTGTTCGTGACAGGCATTGCTTAACCGTTGTCCCAAACTAATAATGTGCCGACGATGCAGGTGGGACCGTGCTCCCAGGCAGATTACCTGACCGACGATGCAGGTGGGACCGTGGTCCCAG
>NZ_KV792973.1:0-50083 GCF_001808325.1 Klebsiella sp. HMSC16C06 | reverse complement strand
CCGGGAACAGGAGGTACAGCGAGACATCCGGGAATTGCGCTAACAACCCGGGCATCTAAAGGGATGCTTTATGGTATGTGGGAAGGAGCTTCTCACCAGTTTCGGTAGCTAATCGGGACCAGTCCGACCGCGTACAGAGGCATCTGCGGCGTTTTTAGCGGGTATGACTTTGCAGAGAAGTGGGGCGGCTGAACCTTTCAAATCAGGGGCGGAGTTCAGCTGCAAAATCCAGGGTTTTACAACATTCAGCAACTTTGTTATATACATGGTAGGGACTTTTATCACTACGGGAAGAAGATGAGAACACACTATGATAACCTCAAAGTGTCGAAAGATGCTCCTGTGGAGGTAATACAAGCTGCTTACCGGACGCTGGCAAAGAAATATCACCCGGATATAAACAAAAATAATCCCGAAGCTGTCAGGATAATGCAAATAATTAATGCCTCATACGAAGTATTAATTGACCCTTTGAAAAGAAAAGAACATGATCGCTGGATTATTAAAGAAACCTGGAGAGAAAAGGCTGAAGCCACAATAGCACGAAACTCGGAAGCAAATGTTAATGTCCAGGCATCAGTTAAAACAACAGCAGAAAGAAAAAAGAAATCTTTAATGACAATATTAGGTGTCGTTTTTTACCCTTTGTTTTCTATGCTGAAAACTGTTTCCGGCCTGTGTGTGATAGGGATTGTTGCGTACGCAATTCTTCATAATATTAATCAAAGAGATTCTTCTTTAGATAAAACAGATACAGGAAGCAACTCATCTCCATTAAAACCAGAACGTGTAAATAACAATAACGGAATTTGTGATTCATCTGTGCAACAACTACTATGGCCTACTATCCCAACTGTTTTATCTGAAAAAGACAGGCGAAATGGTTTGTCCTCACTCAGATTAGATAACACTCAAAATAACGAAGGGTTACGAGTCCGGTTAACCCTGGATAATGCATACATCAAAACTGATTTTGTACGTGAAGTATTCGTTCCCGCAGGTAGTCAAATTACTCTGGAACAAGTCCCATCAGGAACATATCGGGTAAAAACACAAAGTGTTAAAAATGGATGCGTACAAATTTCTGAACCAATCAATATGATTGAAAGACAAACTTCAACGGGAACAGAGTACAGTGACAATTCTTTAACTTTTTATCCCGTAATAAATGGGAATACACATTTCTTATCTTTACCGGCTTCACAGTTTTAAAATATCCCCGCAGGGTATTTGCTTACCCGTCACGTACAACATTATTACGTGAAGTTTCCAGGTTGTCGTTTGAATTATATGGTAATGCTAAGGAACTTATCATGAGCTGGTTTAATGACGTATTTGGATTCGAAGAATCAGACTATGCAGAGACTCAGGCTCGCTTTTTTCAGGAAGGCCCTTTTCTTCATACCAGAAGCCAGCCATCTGTTTCTTATCGCTCTGGTATTCTGACCATGCCGAGTCTGGCCGAATTAAGGAAAGCAGTCAGTAATCTTGTGACCGAACCGTATGGAAGGTGCAGGTTTGACATACTTGAGGCTGATGCATATGACCTCCACCGAAAATCCGAAGTAAAGGGTGCGCTGATCCAGGTTGCCAGTCAGTTCAACTTGCTCGAAATGCCATGTGAATATACAACGCCAGAAAAGGGGATTACCGAATACCAGTTTGATCATACTCAAGGACCTGCCTGCGCTATGGCCTGTGCTGCTGCCACGGTATTTCGTAACTATCTTGTCCCGATAGGGTCACAGACAGGACAATCCTTTACCAGCCAGCTTAACACGCTGGCTGATATGGAAAAGGCTATCGGCATTGATGGCATACGAATGAAAAACGGGTATGCCCTGATGTCGGCTAATACGGTGCAGGCCATTAGCCGTCATATTGCATCTCTGGATGAGCAAATGCGGGACAGGCTCAGACAGGAGTTACGCATCGGATTGCACTCAGATACTGAAGTCACTATACCAGGAGTACCTGAAGATCAGTTTGTGTCTCAGGCTCTCTGCTCTGCCTTACCTGTCGCGTATAACTCATCTCCCCGGGAAGACTGGGCTTCTTTTGCATCGCTGGTACTGGAAGCCAGTTACGAAGCAACGTTGCTGGCAGGTGTTCTGAACTACCGGCGTACAGGCAATCCGAGAGTATATGTGACTATGGTCGGAGGCGGAGCATTTGGGAATGAACCTGGCTGGATAATTACTGCTCTCAGGCGTGCCTTATATCTGGTCAGCCATCATAATCTGGAGGTGATGTTTGTAAGCTACCGACATACTCCTGCTGCTTTATATTCATTAATTGAGGGATTTTGACCGATAAAGTTTATCATTCTAAATAAGAACAATATATAATAAATGCGACAGCATTTAATCAAGGAGTGATTTATGAATGGGTATATCGTCACAATCATTATTGCATTCATTTTTGGTCCCATTCTGGCGTTGCCGATATTGACCGTCGGTTTGTTTAATATAATGGATTTTGCGCTGTATTCATTCCCCATATTTTTCTTTTGTATTATGGGTTATAGGCAAGAGAAGAAGGTTAAGGATGCTTTTAAGGCATTAATACCGGGCCTAATTGTATCTCTGATGCTGATGACTTTTGTTCTGTTTGTTAAAGATCAGAGCGACTGTACGAATAAATATGACAAAGGAAGTCTGCCTGCTGCTGTGTGTGAGACACAAAAGGGGCCTGGATTTAGATAACGCACGCCCGGTGCGTCTCTAGGGAGTATGTGATTTATTGTGCAGTCGTGAACTATTCTGAGGGCTTATGCTCGGGAGGCCTGTCTACAAGCCAGATTAGCGTTCCAAAACGGTATTTTGTGCTTTCTAGCAGAGGCTTGGCCATAACCCAGCCATCATTTACTGCGGCCTGCCATTTGTCTCCCCAGGGATTTATTACCTTGAGAAGTTCGGTGCATTTATTATTTTGATTATTGCATACGGTCATAGCCCCACTTATAACTGCTACATGTCCATCTTTACAAGTGCCATCTTTGGCGTATTTACTTAGGCAAATCCCTTGTAGAGTAAGAACCTTTCCTACAGCCAATGCCCCTCGAATAATCGACATTGATTCAGTGTAATTCCCTGTGGTTTTCAATGAATCATCAATGCCAGACATGAGCCTTGCATTTGTTTCACCGTTAACTCCTGGATACATAGCCACGTCTAAGCTATCGGATTTCTCGAAAAAAGCAAGGTTTTTGGCTCTTCTGCAAACGGCTGGAACTGTTAATCTCACAACAAATTCTCGAAATGTATGTTCTTTCATTAAACTTACAAATGATGAAGGTTTATCTTCTAGTAAAGGGAATATGGTTTTAAGTTTTGAGAATTCGACCTTATATTTATCATAAAATACCTGAGCGCACTCATCACATCCATCGTCTATAGTTTTCGCATGTTTAGAAATTTTCTTATATAAATTAAACATCTCTTTCCACATGGCGAACTCCTTTTCCACTCCATCATCATTTTGTGCAAACTCCGGCATGGTCTTCTCTTTAGATGTACACTCAAGGGAAGGAGAAGAATATGATTCATATATAACAGTCTTTATTGAGTTAAAAGAGCTCCCGCCCTCTCTAGCATAAATTTTTTTACCTTCAGGGTCATCACCGATACCATCCAGAACCAAACCTGCGGGTGAGAATAAGCTGTCTGGCGTTAAGTGCTTGCAATCCAATTTGGATACACGGCAGTTTTCGGCATTTAGAAATACTGATGCTGCAACTGCATAGCATATCTCTCTTCCTCCTTGCGAAGGGATTTTCGCTATATTAGTAACTTCGATAACATTCTTTTTAACGTTATAACTCTTAGGCGGAGGAGTAAACGCCTCAATGGCAGGGTATGCCGCGTTAGCACTATTGATAAAAAGAATAAACAAAGCTAAGGGTGGTAGTATTTTAACAATCAGAGTAATGAGCATGAGCTTGCTCCATCAAATACGAGCCGGTCATGAATTGATTATAGACTCCGTTCCGTATGCCGTCATGAGTCTTATCCTTTGAAAGCAGTGATCGCTGTGTGGTGAGACTGTAGCGCGGACATGTCATTTGGTCAGAGACGGACATCTCAATTTAGCCACTTCACCGAATGTTAAAGCTAAGCAGAGATGACCGGGTTCAGGCAAATCTGAGTTGTCCATTTCTCTACGAGTTAACTGATACCACCCTAAGAGTAGTTACTTATTATGTATACCTGCCAGAAAAGACTTTATCTGCTTTCTGTTATGCAGATAAATAACTGGAACGTCGCTGCCGAATTTGATTCGAAGTCTTTCTATCTCTGGCCTGTCTCGCGTATCAAAACGCCAGACATATCGAAGGAATTCTAAAAATTCATAGTTAATTTTTTCTGAGCAGCCATCAGGTAGATCAGTTCTGGATTTATTAAGAAAAGATCTGATTAAAACCCTGAAAAGACACGTTATTCGAGGCGTGTTGAGCCAGATTACAAGGTCTGCTCTTGATAGCCGCAAGTCGAACGTCCTACGGGCATAATTCCCCTCATTGATCCATACCGTGTCAAGTACGGACTCCGTAACTTTTTCACGAAACTCCTCAGATTCAGGCTTTAACCAGCCCGGACGCCAAAATAACCGGTCCAGATGTGTCACAGGGTAATTTAACATTTCTCCCAATATTCGGGATAAAGTAGATTTACCGCTTCCAGCATTGCCTAATATTATTATTCTTTCAGGGCGCACTCTCACTCCATAAGCTAATGGTCTTTATAATACTGTGTTCAGAGCAACTTATTGTATTTCAAAAAACAATTAGCTACCAAATATCTCTTTGCTTCGTGTCTGCAAATCAACCAGAGCCTCTAGTAGGTCGTCCTCATTGACCGCACGCTGTCGCTTTTTAGTTGGGTCTTTCTTTTTCATTCTTCGTGGCGGACCGTTACCCGACGGAAGGCCCTGAGACCGCGTATTATCACGCTTGTCCTGCATCAGTTTAGCCACGGCCAGCGCGTGTCCAAGCCGCTTGTTGTCAACGATCGCACCCTGGTCAACTTCAGACAGCCGGTCATAGGCAGAGTAGGGAAGCACCGTGCCGTGACTCCTGAGTTCAACGCGGCCATCCGGGTACTGCCAGGCATCCAGATACTTGCCCATCGCGCGGCGGCTGTCATCGTTGTCCTCAAGCAGCAACAGCATTTTATCGTAGCGGACCGTCAGCGCTTTCGAAACCTTGCGCGGTTCGCGCCAGGTAAATATCTGGTTCAGGTTGTCGTCTGCATCGAGCGGACGGTGCACGTCAAAATCATGCCTCGGTGCCTTCGCGAAACGCCGGTTGTAGTCCGCCATAAATTCAGCGGCAAAGGCGTTAGCCGCGTCAGGCGTACTGATGTCACGCAGCCTGAGTTCCTTGACCAGCCGGTCCTGCAACGTGAGATGCGCTCGCTCCACGCGGCCCTTGGCAGAGCTGGTGTTGGCGCAGATGCCGGTGATGTTCAGCTCGTTCATCGCGCGACCGAACTGCGTCTGACCGTCGCCGCCAGCCGCATTCCTGTTGTTAATGCGGAACACGCTGGCCTTGTCGCTGTAAAAGGCCAGCGGCTTGCCGTGCTGTTCCAGGTAGCCGCGCGTGGCTTCAAAGTAGGTGAACGTGGACTCGGAGCGGACGAAATGAAGCTGCATCAGGCGGCTGGTCGCGTCATCCACGTAAACCAGCAGCGTGCAGGCCGGACCGCGTTCCTCGAACCAGCGGTGATCGCAGCCGTCGATCTGTATCAGTTCGCCAACGCACGCGCGGCGGTAGCGTGGTTGCTGGATTTTTGGCGCACGATGCCTGCGCGGGATCCAGAGGCCTGACTGCATCATCAGCTTCCGTACGGTCTCTTTAGACAGCGTCACGCCGTGAAGCTCGGCCAGCTTCTCGCAGGCGAGCGTCGGACCAAAGTCTGAGTAGCGCTCGCGGATGATCTGTACAGCACGTTCAGCAAGGCCAGCAGGCAGCTGATAGTTACTTGGCTTGCCGCGCCGGCGATCAGCCATACCCAGCGGACCGTCTGTACGATAGCGCTGAAGCAGGCGGCGACAGTGCCGTTCGGAAATACCGAGACGCTCAGCTGCGAGATGAGTTGTCAGCCGCCGGTCAACGACGTCCTGGATAACTTTAAGCCGGTTAACTTCGTTCATCGTGAAAAACTCCGTACCAGAAGCCGTCATATCAGGATCCTCAGCAGGTAGCCTGAAGCGGCCAGGTAAGCTTAGCTCAGAACGGCCATGTCAGCTTTGCTTCTATACCGAAACTACGCTTAATGCGTTTTATGTTAAATATCAGTTACTTGAATCGATTTCGTAACATAAGTTGATGTGTTTGTCGTGTCATGACAGCACAATCAGGGATGTCATCCCCTAACGAGGCAAGGACTAAGTTAATGAACAGAACAGCTTAAGAAGTACAGACTCGCTGGCTTGAGAGCCGGCAGCCTGAAGATCGTACCTGTAATGAAGCGGAACAATTTTCGGATGAATGCTGGAAGAACGGTCTGCGGCTGGATAAAAGCCAGTCTGTGCATTATCAACTTCTGATGGAAACCATCCGCAGGACGCTGATCCCGCGGCCAAAGTGAAGCCCTCCGTCGGTCTCCACTATTATCGCTACCGGGTTAGCCGTCAGGCATGGCCCGGTTTAAAAAGATATGCTGACAGTTCTGCTGCAGTTATATCAAACTCGAGTTGCTGGATTAATTCTGCCAGTTTTTTCTCTGCAGTATCACGATCAAACTGATTTTGTACTATCTGGAGAGCAACCTGTTTTAGCTCCGGAGGGAGGTGTTCCAGATTGATATGATTATAACCCGAAATGTCATCATCCGGATTTTCGAAGAGCCAGCCGTAACTCATAAGGTCACCTGTTCTATTTCACAAATTTCCAGACACCTGGCGGTACCCGGTCATACAACTTTCCCATCGTCATCTCCGCCAGCCGGTGATCAACCGCGGCATTGAAATGCTCAAGCTCATCATCTGACAGAGAATATTTATTTTTTTCTATTATCCTTTCCAAGGTTTCCTTCGATGTACAGCGCCGTAGTCGTAAAATCCATTCCTGTTTCGTCATTAGTTTTTTATATCCTGAGGCGTCCCTGGTATTTAATTTTACAAATAACGCAAATTTCTTTCAGGCGTTATGGCCCGTGCCGTTCTGCTTAAGATAATCACTGATGCTCAGGCCGGACAAGCGAATTTTATCCGAAACTTCCCTGAACTGCTCTTTCCATCCATTTGTCAGATGTCTTTGTGACGCGATTTTGCAGGCGACGCTGAACGGCGTTCTCCCCAGTTTTTCGGAAAGCCAGAAAAGATGCTTACCAATATCATCATTCGGGACGCCATCGAGCGCATCCAGTAATAAAGTTTCCTCTTCAGCCACCCAGGCCTGGCGGGCATTCGGAAAGCGTGGGTCAGGTACAGGTGCCTGTTTCTCTTCCTTCGGTTTCGACGATGCCGGTACCGCGGGCTTTTTCATGCCGACGCGCGCTTTCATGGCGCCGATGGCGGCCACGGCCCGCACCAGGGTTTCACGCTCCTGGCGCGTGAGCAGGCTGTCCTCGCAAATCAGGGTGTTCAGGTTATCGATCAGGGTGTCCAGTCGGTTTTCAGTGACTTTCATGTTTTAGCTCTTGTTCCTTGTGGTGGTTGGGTACAGTCCCGGTTCTCATGCTCCAGGCCGGAGTTCGTCAGTCATTTTTTGCAGCGCGAGCCGGTCACGCCAGGATGAACGTGGCCTGCTGAAGACAATGGGCTCAGGGCCTCTCTCCTGCTTCGGCGTCGTTCCACACCATCACCGTGGCCAGATGCTCCGCCACCTCCCGTCCCGTGTAACCGGCCAGGATAGCCAGCGCCCGTGAGGCCGCTTCACGCGACAGCGGACTGCGGAACCCGAATCCATCCGTCATCAGGAGCCACTGCAGACGTTCAGTCCAGCGCTCTCCGGGTTTGCGAACTGGCGAAAACACAATCTCCGTCAGCTGCCCGCGGTTGCAGTACAGCTGTCGCTGTTCCAGTTCATCCAGCAGGCTGTTCAGCTCGCGCCGGTCAGCTTCTTCCTGACTCATCAGCGGCCAGCGGATGCGGTGCCACTGCAGCTCCTGCGCCTGGTCGTCCGTGAACCCCGCGCGGGCCAGCAGGTCAGCCAGCGCGGCCACCGTGTCTTCCTCGTATGTGGCAGCAGTGAGCGGGTCCGCGTCGCGCAGAACGTGCAGCAGGCGCGCCGGTGCCGGCAGCATCCGCAGGGACGCTTCAGGACTGACCACGGCCAGTTGAATATCCTCAGTCAGCCCGGTGATCCCCTCCGCCTGCAGCGCGGCGTCCAGCTGACGGCACCAGGTGCCGGTCTGGTCCGCCGGCGCGGTAACGTCCACCGTGCCCGCCTCCGGCGTGGCGCTCTCATTAATCTGTACCCGGACCGCAATCCCCGCATCGTGACAGGACTGCAGCCAGGTGGCGACCTGCAGGGGATCGCCTTCCAGGCGTGTCACCTGCCCGGCCGCATTCCACAGCTGCAGGCAGGTGGTGCCGTCAAGACGGATCACGTAGTCACCCCGCAACGCCAGGTGCCATCGACCATCCAGCTCCACCGGCCGGTCGTCAGCCTCATCTGCCTGGACAGGCGGGACCAGAGGCAGAACCCGGATCGCCGTCGCGCGCTGCTCCGCCAGGACGCGCGCCTGTTCGTCAGCGAGAAACGGGGCGGCCAGCGCACGGCCGGCATCCGTCAGCTCGACGGCCAGCTGCAGGTTCGGCGCGCGCAGGGTGCGCAGCCAGCCCGCGGCTTCCATGCGCCGGCAGGAGGCACGCAGGTTCGGCCCGTATACCGGGGCGTCCCCGCCCTGCTCCAGCACCCGCTCAATATCCCGCGTGGCCACCGGTCCAGGACGTTTCGCATCGAGGGCGGCCAGCACAATCAGCACCCGCCGCTGCAGCGGCGACGGACGTCGGGATTTTTCCCGCATCATTGCCCCTCATCCCTCTCGGATATGAGCGTTTTAAGCCGTTTATAGTCTGCTTCGACCCGTGTTGTGGCCAGGCCAGTGTGTCCGCGCAGCGCCAGGAGATACCAGAAGCGGAGGATGTCATGAGCCTTGTTCACTTCCCAGACATAATGGGTGCCATCCCTGCGAAAATCGCATTGCTTTATTTCCTCTTCTGCCATCTGCGTCATCTGCTCATAGCTGAGCGAAAACAACATATCTTCATACATCCTGCACACTCCGTCTGAACATGTCCGGTTTAATCAAAAATCATACTTCGTATAATTTACATCGCATTTAGAAAACATCATATCAGATGTGATTTTATGATTAATGATAAATATCACATTCAGTATGATTTTATGTGCTTAGTACGATTATCATATCAATGGCAGGTTTCCCGCCGTGCAGATCCGGAAATTGTCTAAGTCGGATCTCTGTAACACACATGTATTTTCCCCGGAAAGTAACGGACGTATACCAGCGTGACAGCGTCATCTGACACTTTCACACATTCGATTTTCCGAATGTATGGTTGTTTTTTTTGTCTCCGGGCGTATGCTTTACGCAACCGAACAGGAGGAATAATGACCCTTACAGCCCTTAAGCTTTTCAAAAACCTGTCCGATGAAACCCGTCTGGGTATTGTCCTGCTGCTCAGGGAGATGGGAGAACTGTGCGTCTGCGATTTCTGCACGGCGTTGGATGAGTCCCAGCCCAAGATTTCCCGTCATCTGGCAATGCTCCGGGAAAGCGGTCTATTGCTGGATCGCAAGCAGGGGAAATGGGTTCATTATCGCTTATCCCCGCATATTCCTTCCTGGGCTGCTCAGGTGATTGAGCAGGCCTGGTTAAGCCAACAGGACGACGTACAGGCCATCGCCCGTAAGCTGGCATCGGCAAACTGCTCTGGTAGCGGTAAGGCTGTTTGCATCTAAAAAAAATTTGCCTGAACATATGTGTTTTTTCGAATGTATGAGGTATTCAGAATGAAGACGTTAACGGTGTTTGACCCGGCAATGTGCTGCAGTACCGGTGTATGTGGTTCAGATGTCGATCAGGTTCTGGTTGATTTTTCTGCTGATGTGCAGTGGCTGAAAGAACGTGGTGTACAGGTTGAACGTTACAACCTGGCGCAGCAGCCCATGAGCTTTGTTCACAATGAGAAAGCGAAATCCTTCCTCGACGCATCCGGCGCAGAAGGGCTTCCGCTGCTGTTGCTGGACGGCGAAACGGTGATGGCTGGGCGATACCCAAAACGCGCTGAGCTGGCTCGCTGGTTCGGTATTCCGCTGGAGAAGGTAGGGTTAGCTCCCACCAGTTGCTGTGGTGGTAATACTTCCTGTTGCTGAATATGTCAGGAGAACATATGAAATTCTTACAGAATATCCCGCCTTACCTGTTTTTTACTGGCAAGGGAGGTGTAGGAAAAACTTCCATTTCCTGCGCGACGGCTATCCGCCTTGCCGAACAGGGTAAGCGGGTTTTGCTGGTCAGTACCGACCCGGCCTCCAATGTCGGTCAGGTATTCGATCAGGCTATCGGTAACACGATTCGCCCTGTGACAGCAGTTCCTGCACTTTCCGCACTGGAGATTGACCCGCAGGAAGCCGCCCGGCAATATCGTGCCAGAATCGTTGATCCTATCAAAGGTCTTTTGCCTGATGACGTTGTTAACAGTATCAGCGAGCAGCTTTCAGGAGCCTGTACGACTGAGATTGCTGCGTTCGATGAATTCACGGGCTTACTAACAGACGCTTCCCTGCTGACCCGCTTTGATCACATCATTTTTGATACAGCGCCGACGGGCCACACGATTCGTCTGCTCCAGCTTCCCGGTGCCTGGAGTAGCTTCATTGAAAGTAATCCAGATGGTGCTTCCTGTCTTGGCCCAATGGCCGGGCTGGAAAAGCAGCGTGAGCAGTATGCTCATGCGGTAGAGGCTTTGTCCGATCCTGAACGTACCCGCCTGGTTCTGGTTGCACGACTGCAAAATTCTACGCTGCAGGAAGTCGCCCGCACTCATGAGGAACTGGCTGAGATTGGCCTGAAAAATCAATATCTGGTGATTAATGGTGTGCTGCCTGAAGCCGAAGCTGAACATGGCGCCCTGGCCGCGGCGATATGGCAACGTGAGCAGGAGGCACTGGCAAATCTTCCTGCCGGTTTATCTGAGCTACCGACAGATACCCTGTTACTCCAGCCAGTCAATATGGTTGGTGTTTCAGCATTGAAGGGACTGCTGGATACCCGTTCTGAGGCATTACCGCTCCCGGTAACGAATATCCTGTACACGCCTGAAAACTTATCTCTCTCTGGCCTGGTCGATGATATCGCTCGCAGTGAACACGGCCTGATTATGCTGATGGGCAAAGGTGGTGTAGGGAAAACCACGATGGCTGCTGCCATCGCCGTCAGGCTGGCAGACATGGGATTTGACGTGCATCTCACGACCTCTGATCCTGCTGCGCACCTGAGTACAACGCTGAACGGCAGCCTCAAAAACCTGCAGGTCAGCCGCATCAACCCTCACGATGAAACCGAACGCTATCGCCAGCATGTTCTTGAGACGAAGGGAAGAGATCTGGACGAAGCAGGGAAACGGTTACTGGAAGAGGATTTACGCTCTCCTTGTACAGAAGAAATTGCCGTGTTTCAGGCCTTCTCCCGTGTAATTCGTGAAGCGGGTAAGCGCTTTGTTGTCATGGATACCGCCCCTACCGGACACACGCTGCTGTTGCTGGATGCGACCGGGGCTTACCACCGAGAGATTGCCAAAAAAATGGGGAGTAAAGGTCATTTTACTACCCCCATGATGCAGCTTCAGGACCCGGATAGAACCAAAGTTCTGCTGGTTACGCTTCCTGAAACCACACCGGTCCTGGAAGCGGCAAACCTGCAGGCTGACCTTGAAAGAGCGGGGATTCATCCGTGGGGCTGGATTATCAATAACAGCCTTTCCATTGCGGATACGCGTTCTCCGTTGCTTTGTCAGCGTGCTCATCAGGAATTGCCTCAGATTGAGGCTGTTAAGGATCAGCATGCTGACCGTATAGCGCTTGTTCCGGTGCTGGCGTCAGAGCCCGCCGGTATTGAAAAGCTCAGAGAGTTGATGAGCTAATTTTTTGACATATACAGGGCGACAAAGTCGCCCTGTCAGGAGGTTTTATGTTACTGGCAGGCGCTATTTTTGTCCTGACCATTGTTTTGGTTATCTGGCAACCAAAGGGATTAGGGATCGGCTGGAGTGCAATGCTGGGCGCGGGACTGGCTCTGATATCTGGCGTTGTGCATGTGGGCGATATTCCGGTGGTGTGGAATATCGTCTGGAACGCGACGGCGACCTTTATTGCCGTAATTATTATCAGCCTGCTGCTTGATGAGTCCGGCTTTTTCGAATGGGCGGCATTGCATGTTTCGCGCTGGGGTAACGGTCGTGGCCGTTTGCTCTTTACGTATATCGTTCTGCTTGGTGCAGCGGTGGCGGCACTGTTTGCCAACGATGGTGCGGCACTTATTCTGACGCCGATAGTCATCGCCATGCTGCTGGCATTAGGGTTCAGCAAAGGCACGACACTGGCATTCGTCATGGCTGCCGGGTTTATTGCCGATACATCCAGCCTGCCGCTTATCGTGTCCAACCTGGTTAACATCGTTTCTGCAGACTTCTTTGGACTGGGCTTCACCGAGTATGCGTCGGTAATGGTGCCGGTGGATATTGCAGCCATTGTTGCCACGCTGGTTATGCTGCATCTGTTCTTCCGCAAGGATATCCCACCGACTTACGCCCTGTCTCTTCTGAAAGCACCGGCAAAAGCGATTAAAGATCTGGCAACCTTCAGAACCGGCTGGATAGTTTTAATACTTCTGCTGGTTGGGTTCTTTGTCCTTGAGCCGCTCGGTATTCCCGTTAGCGCGATTGCGGCTGTTGGCGCTGTGATCCTGTTTGCAGTAGCTAAACGAGGCCATTCCATTAACACTGGCAAAGTGCTGCGCGGCGCGCCATGGCAGATCGTCATCTTCTCATTGGGGATGTACCTGGTGGTCTACGGTCTGCGCAACGCCGGGCTAACCGAATACCTTTCAGGTGTGCTGAATGTACTGGCGGATAAAGGACTCTGGGCTGCGACGCTGGGTACTGGCTTCCTGACGGCCTTCCTGTCTTCCATCATGAACAACATGCCTACCGTGCTGGTTGGCGCTCTTTCTATCGATGGAAGCACCGCAACAGGCGTTATCAAAGAAGCGATGATCTACGCCAACGTGATTGGCTGCGATCTGGGACCTAAAATTACACCTATTGGTAGCCTGGCAACGCTGCTCTGGCTGCATGTCCTTTCACAGAAGAATATGACCATCACCTGGGGATACTATTTCCGCACCGGGATCGTTATGACTCTGCCTGTGCTGTTTGTAACGCTGGCAGCGCTGGCGCTACGTCTCTCTTTCACTTTGTAATGAGATACTGATATGAGCAACATCACCATTTATCACAACCCGGCCTGCGGCACGTCGCGTAATACGCTGGAGATGATCCGCAACAGTGGTAATGAACCGACCGTTATTCATTACCTTGAAAATCCACCGTCACGCGATGAGCTGGTCAAACTCATTGCAGATATGGGCATTTCAGTCCGGGCTTTGCTGCGCAAAAACGTCGAGCCTTATGAAGAACTGGGGCTTGCGGAAGATAAGTTTACTGACGATCAGTTAATCGATTTTATGCTTCAGCATCCGATCCTGATTAACCGTCCGATTGTGGTGACACCGTTGGGAACGCGTCTGTGCCGCCCTTCCGAAGTGGTACTGGATATTCTTCCGGATGCGCAAAAAGGCGCATTTGCTAAGGAAGACGGCGAGAAAGTAGTAGATGAGGCAGGGAAACGGCTGAAATAACCGAAAGGGGGCGATGCCCCCTTTCTCCTGCCTCAGCGTCCGGGTACCGGACTGTCCGGCAGCGTACAGCTCCCTTTTCCCAGCTGACACTGCAGCAACACCGTGTCCAGCCAGCGGCCATGCTTGAAACCGATGTCCTTCAGCGTGCCGATTTCAGTAAATCCGGAGCGAAGATGCAGCGCTACAGACGCGACGTTCGCACAGTCCCCCACAACCGCTATCATCTGGCGGTATCCCTGAGACCGGGCCCATGTTAAGGCATGATCGAGTAAGGCTTTTCCGCCCCCCTGCAGGGCGATATACTAGGGAAATCCACATGACTGAACGTTTTTCACCCGGGCAAGCATTTCCTGCGTGTTCGGGGGGGCGTCTCGAAGCTGCCTGTGCCGTGCAGGACATGATGGGCGTAAATGCGGCGTATGGCGGGAATGTGCTGCTCTTCAGCATTGATAATGTGCATTGTATGACTCCTGTGACGTTGACTGACACACTACCGGAATTCGCGACGGCAGATTAAGCGCTTCATCTTATGACCTGTATAAGGAAATGTTTTAAGTGGAGGTGGGGCGTCGCCCCACCTGTCAGCCCGCCATTTCAGCCAGCAGGTCCACGCCTACCGGGTCGTCCTTCAGCAGTGGCGTCAGGGCAATGCGCTGTGCATAATGCCCGGCAACGTCGTCGATCAGCGGCAGTTCGCGACGGGCACGGGTGACCAGGAACGGGGAGGACGGCTTCGCGGCCGCGAGGCTGTTATTGATGACCCACGCCCAGGGTTCAATCCCGGCCCGGCGTAAGTCCTGCTGCAGCCCGGCCGCTTCCAGTACCGGCGTGGTTTCGGCAAGCGTCACGATAATGACTCTGGTCTTCTCCGGATCCTGCAGCTGCATCATTGGCGTTATCACGTGATCGTGAGCCTGCCCCATCTGGCGCACCATTTCCCGGTGATAGGCCCCGGTTGCATCCAGCAACAGCAGCGTATGCCCGGTGGGCGCAGTGTCCATAATGACAAAATGGTCGTTGGCCTCTTTGATGATCCGGGAGAATGCCTGAAACACGGCAATCTCTTCGGTGCAGGGGGAACGGAGATCTTCCTCCAGTACCGCCAGTCCCTCCGCATCCAGCCCTTTTCCCTGATTTTCCAGCACAAAGCGACGATAGCGCTCAGTCTCTGCCTTTGGATCGATACGGCTGACCTGAAGGCCTGGCAGCGAGCCATCCAGGGTGTAAGACAGGTGGGCTGCCGGATCGGAGGTGGTCAGGTGGACTTTATGACCGCGTCTGGCCAGCGAGACCGCGACCGCAGCCGCCACCGTGGTTTTTCCCACGCCCCCTTTTCCCATTGTCATGACCAGCCCTTTTCCCGCCCGGCTGAGGTCCTCCACCAAGGAGGCAAGCTCCGGTAAATCGACCGTCGTGAGCGTGGCTCCCGGATCCGGCAGAACAGGTGTGCTCTCTGTAAACAGCGCCCTCAGGGCGTCCAGACCAACCAGATTAAAAGGCTTCAGATACAGCATCGACCGGGGAAGATGCGCGAGGTTTTCAGGCATGGCCCGTAAGGCCCGTTCCTCCCGCGCCAGAATACTGTGCGCCAGCGGATCCCGTTCACCGGCAAAGGGAGGCAGCACGCCATTGATGGCAAGGTGCTGATGCTGCAGACCGATAGCCGACAGCTCCTCGTGGGTATGGGAGACCTCTTTCAGGGTCGACGCCTGGGCGCGGGCAACCAGAACCAGTCGCGTGAGTGCCGTATCAGAGAGGGCTTTCACTGCGTCAGCGTACTGGTCCTGTTGTTTCTCCAGCCCCACCAGAGGGCCGAGGTTCGCCGCAGCATCAGGATGTGCATCGAGATACCCGCTCCAGGCGCCCGGCAGCTCAAGCATACGGATGGTGTGTCCGGTTGGTGCAGTATCAAAGACGATATGATCATATTTTTCGCGCAGTTCATGACTGGTCAGCAGCGCGGTAAATTCATCAAATGCCGCGATCTCGGTGGTACATGAACCGGAAAGCTGTTCTTCAATGCTGCTGATAACATCGGCAGGCATCAGTTCACGAACAGGATCGAGCACGCGATCGCGGTAAGCCTGCGCGGCCGCCATCGGGTCAACTTCCATTGCCGCAAGGTTTTCCACGGTGCGGATACCAGTGATCCGGTGGCCCACAGTCTGGCTGAAGACCTGACCGACATTGGAGGCCGGATCGGTACTGACCAGAAGCGTTCTCCGGCCCTGGTCAGCCAGCCATACCGCCGTCGCGCAGGCCAGAGAGGTTTTCCCCACGCCGCCTTTGCCGGTGAAGAAGATAAACGGGGGGATATTCTGTAAAAATGGCATCGTCATTGTTGAGCTCCTCCGGGATTAAGGCATACGGGGAATTCTGCAGCAGCGCGGCTGCGTGCTGTCTTCATTCCAGTCCTGCGTGAGGGAAATACCGGCCCAGCGGGCGATATCTTCCCGGGACGGGAGCTTGCCCGCCATCACCAGCTGGCCGTCAAGCAGGGTAGCGGGAAGGGACTCCATTCCTGACGTGTTCAGGAAGGCCCTGATGACGGGCGTATTCAGGAACTGCTGCGGGTTCTTTGCCAGGCTGTAAGTAAGCGTGCAGCGAGAACCGTATTGACGGGGATGTGTTATTCAGTTGGCAGTGCTACGCGCCAGGGGAGTAGCTCGCTGACCCGGTTTATCGGCCAGTCAGCAATGACGTCAAGGACATAACGGAGGTAGCTTTCTGGCTCCACTCCGTTCAGTTTGCATGTCCCGATCAGGCTGTACAGCAGCGCTCCCCGCTCTCCTCCATGATCCGAACCGAAGAACAGGTAGTTTTTGCGGCCCAGGCTGACCATCCGTAGCGCATTCTCAGCTATGTTGTTATCTGCCTCGGCCCAGCCGTCGTCAGTATAGTAAGCCAGCGCCGGCCACTGGTTCAGTACGTACGTGAACGCTTTCGCCAGTTCTGAGTGTCGCGACAGCGTTTTCACCTTTTCACGCAGCCAGCTTTCCAGGGATTTCAGCCGCGGTTTAGCTTTTTGCTGACGTTCTGCAAGGCGTCGCTTCGCCGGCATCCCCCTTATTTCCGCCTCGATGGCATATAACTCACCGATCCGTTTCAGGGCTTCCTCCGTCAGCGCTGACGGGGTGCGAACGTGCACATCGTGGATCTTGCGGCGGGCATGAGCCCAGCAGGCAGCTTCCGTTATCTGTCCATTGCGGTACAGTTCGTTGAACCCGGCGTACGCATCCGCCTGCAGAACACCGCTGAAGCCAGCGAGATGGCTCTGCGGGTGGATACCTTTTCTGTCCGGGCTGTAAGCGAACCACACTGCCGGCGCCAGCTCTGACCCGGCGTTACGGTCGTCACGAACGTAGGTCCATAACCGCCCGGTCTTCGTTTTCTTATTACCTGGCAACAGCACCGGGACAGGCGTGTCATCAGCATGGAGCTTACCGTCAGTCAGCACATAGTCCTGAAGCGCCCCTTCCAGCGGTGACAGTAGCCGGCAACACGCATCCATCCAGCCCGACAGCAGTGAGCGGCTCAGCTCCACACTCTGGCGGCCGTATATTTCAGACTGGCGGTACAGCGGGGTGTGCTCTGCATACTTTGAACTCAGCACGCGGGCCAGCAGCCCCGGTCCTGCGATACCCCGCTCGATGGGCCGTGAAGGCGCGGGGGCCTGCACGATGGCATCGCACTGAGTACAGGCATGCTTTTCACGTACTGTCCGGATAACCCGGAAGGCGCTGCGCATCAGCTCCAGCTGTTCGGCGGCATCTTCACCCAGGTAACTCAGCGTACCACCACATTCCGGGCAGCATGACGCTGCCGGCAGCAGCCGTTTTTCGTCACGGGGAAGTGATTCAGGAAACGGTTTGCGGGTACGGGTCTGCCGCAGCGGGCGCTGCACGGCCGGGTCATCCACCCGGCCGGTAAGGGTATCGCTTTCTTTCTGCAACTGCTTAAGGTCGGCTTCCATCTGCGCGATACGGCGGGAGACTTTTTCGGAGCGGCTGCCGAAGTTCATCCGGCGCAGCTTATCCAGTTGCGCCTGCAGGTGATCTATTTCGCGTTCACGCTCGTTCAGCTTTTCCAGAAGGGCACGGTTCAGCGCCTCCTGTTCGGCAAGGAGACGTTTCAGTTCATCGATATTGTCAGGAAGTAAGCTGTTCATACCGGGTATATTACCTGGCTCATTCAGCGTCGACCAGGATAAAGAGGCCTACAACATAGTCAGTGACGTAAGCAGTCTTTTAGGCTGCCGCCAGTCGATACCTTCAAGGAGCATCGCCAGCTGTGCCGGTGTGAGGAACACTTTGCCATCCCGGGCTGACGGCCAGGCGAAGCGGCCGCGCTCCAGCCGTTTGGTCAGCAGACACAGTCCATCGCCGGTAGACCAGAGGAGCTTTACCTGACTGCCATTACGCCCACGGAAGATAAAAACGTGACCTGACATCGGATCGTCTTTCAGCGTCGTCTGCACCTTTGCCGCCAGGCCGTTGAAGCCGTTTCTCATATCGGTGATGCCAGCGACCAGCCAGATCTTTGTCCCTGATGGTAATGGGATCAACGTTTGAGCTCCCGTATCAGCAGGTTCAGGATATTTTCGCTGATGGCACCATTCAGACGGAGTGATCCGTGCCGGAACGTCACTTCACAGCTGATATTGAGTGATTCAGGTGCCGCAGCAGCTACAGGTTGTGACCGGGGGGAGGTTGCAGGGACAACATCTTCGGCATCAAGTGTTATCGGGAGCAGCTCAGGCACGTTGTTTTCTATTGTTGAAGGAGGACGTAGTTTTCCTTCGCGCCAGTACTGGCGCCACATGAACAGCAAATTATCGTTGATCCCATGCTCACGAGCGAGTTGCGCTACGGAGATCTCTGGTCGATGCGAGAGTTCAACCATTTTGATTTTGAACTCAACGGGATAATTAGGGCTTTTTTTACGCACTGCGGTTAATGATTTCATGGATAGCGTCCACCATATTTGGTGTCCACTATCCTCTCAGGAATATCAGGATCTGCCAGACGGTGCTGAGACGACGCTTACGAATGTCAGGGCCAGGGTGGCAAATGAAAGAGATTGAGCTGACACCCAAAGCAGAAGAGGATCTGGAGGCCATCTGGGACTTCAGCTTCAGACAGATCGGGGTTGTTCAGGCGGATGCATAGATCGGTCGTATAGCTGCAGTATTTGATGTGCTGGCCATGCATGATATCGGCACGCATTGTGCAGAGCTGGGAGACGATATCTGCACACTGCCGGTAGAACCGGCATACGATCTATTTTGTATCATCACATTCTATGGTTACGGTCATTCGTATTCTCAGCCAGTCTCAGGATACAGCGCGACATGCACCCTGGAGATGACCGGGGAACAGGATTCTCAAACAATATAAGTTAATTGTGAGGTCGACATGACCAAAAAAAACATTGTGTATGGACTCTTTCATTATTATTCATTTCGCTTATAAAAAAAACGCTCCCGATCGGGAGCGTAAGCCAGTGACTTCGGCGTCAAATGAGGGTCTGACAAGTGGAGCTGCGGGTTAATTCTGGGTGATCTGGCTGCGATGCTTTTCAGCCTGCTGCTGATGAATAACGGAAGATAGACCATTATTCGCCTTCTCATGCACAACAGCGGCTTTCTCATGCTCGTTCATTTCGGAAAATGATTTTGCTGTTTCGTTAGAAGCTGCTGGCTTGGATTTCATCATTTTTTTATGCATTTCAGCCATGTCCTGATGGGCAGCAGAATTGCCGTTTTGCATCATTTCATGGGACATTGCGGCCTGATCGTGACTGCTCATATCCATCATTGTCATGCTGTCTCCCTGAACTGCGCTTTTTTCAGCAGATGACTGCATCTGATGGGCAGGAGCCTGTGCATTATTTACCTGGTCATGCATGTTCATTGTCTCTGCAGCCATGGCGGATGAAGCGACAGCCATAATGGCAACAAATGATACGAGAATCTTTTTCATGGTTGGGTCTCCGGTGTTTACATACCCAAACAATCAATGGCTTATAACAGAGAAAGCAGTTGATCTCAGGGCGGGTTAATCATCACGCCAGGAACCAGGTGATTGTGTTATCACGCTGCTCCTGATTTATGAATAATTATAAAAAACCGCCTCTGTTTATCGCGTGACTGAATGATGACAATTTTGTCACCTTCCAGGTTTCTCCTGAACAACGGGATTAATCCATTAACAGGCGCACTTTGAACACAATTTCACGCCCCTGCTGTTCTGCTGACAGCTCGCCGCCGTGAGCATGAATGATCGACCTTGTAATTGATAATCCCAGCCCCGCGCCTTCCGTGTTGTAGAACCTTGATGAGTCTGCGCGATAGAACCGGTCAAACAAACGTTCCAGATTAGCGGGAACCTGGCCGGACATCGTATTCGTAATCATCACGTTCACACAGTCACTGTCACGCTCAAGGTGTATCGCTGTACAGGTGTTATCGGGAGAATACTTGATTGCATTGGAAAGCAGGTTACTGAAAGCACGTCGGAGCATATCGCTGTCTCCGGCAACAACGCCCTCTCCTTCAACCGTGATTGTCTTTCCTGTTTCGTCTGCCAGGGGCTCGAACAACTCACGTAATTCATTCAGTTCGGCTGCCAGATCCACATCATGTTTATCCAGCCGCAGCAGACCATGCTCTGAACGTGCCAGAAAAAGCATGTCACTGGTCATTCGTGACAACCTTTTCAGTTCTTCCAGGTTAGCGAATAAAATTTCGCGGTAATGCGAAACATCCCTTTCCTTAGCCAGTGCAAACTGCGTCTGCATCATCAGATTACTGACTGGTGTGCGCAGCTCATGCGCGATGTCAGACGAGAAATCTGACAGTTTCCGGAATGCCCCCTCCAGGCGATCAAACATATTATTGAACTCCTGCATGGTCTCAGAGATTTCCGGCGGAGCCAGATCGGGATTTAGACGCTGATCCAGGCTGTGTACGGTCATGGAGGAAGCCAGACTGGTCATTTCCCGTAGCGGTTTCAGACCAATACGTGTGGTCAGCCAGCCCAGAAAAACAGAAATAAAGACCAGACCGATATTGAACCAGAACAGCCAGGTACTGAGTTTGTCCATAAACAGGGTGTGATACCCAGTATCCGTGGCAACCGTAATGATGACATGTTTGCTTTTACCCTGTTCCGGCGTCACGGCAACCCGCCGCGAGATACTGCGGTACACGGTGTTATTTTCTTCCGTCTGGATCATATAGTCGAGAATATCACCCGACTTATTAAGCAGGACCGCTGGAACAACAGAATTTTTGGCATAGAGTTCAACAATTTTTTCATTTTCCATGTTTTTTATAGAAATGAATAAGCCATTGTGCCCCACCATCGCATCGTTTATTTTTTCTGATAATGACTTAATATCCGTTTTGTTCCTGAACGTCTCTGTTTTAAGAAACTCTTCGGTGAGCTGAAGTTTACCTGTCAGAAAATCGCGGTCCTGATTATCGAAATAGCCATTCAGGGTGCTAATCAGGATAAAACTTGATAACCACCATACCGTAAGCATCACCGCAGAAAAAATCAGGCTCAGGCGTGTGGTCAGGGAAATTTTGAACCTCACTCTTCTCTGATCTCCAGGACATATCCGGCACCGCGAACGGTATGGATCAGTTTTGGCTCAAAGTCATCATCAATTTTACTTCTCAGACGTCTCACGGCGACATCAATCACATTCGTATCACTGTCAAAATTCATGTTCCAGACCAGGGACGAGATAAGACTCCTGGGTAACACTTCTCCGGTGCGTTGCAGCAGCAACTCAAGCAGAACGTATTCTTTACCGGTGAGATGGATCTTCTTCCCCGAACGGATCACGGTCCGGCGCACCATATCAACGGTCATATCGGCGATGGTGCAGACTGTTGCGGCCTGCGAGCGTGCCCGGCGCAGTAGGGTTCTTACACGTGCAACCAGCTCCGTAAAATCAAAGGGCTTAATCAGGTAGTCATCTGCGCCAAGCTCCAGTCCTTTCACTTTGTCCCGCACGTTGTCCTTTGCGGTTAAAAACAGGACCGGTTCTTCGTGCCCGGACTCCCTCAGTGCGCTGATGATTTGCCACCCGTCGAGGAAAGGCAGCATCACGTCCAGTATTATCAAATCATACTGTCCCTTCGACGCGGCCCCGAGACCATCGCGGCCATTATTAAAGAGATCGGCCTGATAGCCTTCCTCAACCAGTCCCTGCTGCAGGTAACGACCTGTTTTTTGTTCGTCTTCAACGATTAAAATACGCTGCATGGTCAACTCGCTGATATGAAAGTAAAAATCTCACGCATGAGCTTTGGCTGTCCCCTAGCTGATCTGAGACGGAGCAAGCATTCCAAGCCACGCTACGGCGCCCAGAATGATAATCGCAACAACGAATTCTGTCAGGATGCTGTTTCGCATCAGGGCAACGCTGCGATCATAATTCCCTTCCCTGACCATAACTTCAAGCCGGGGACCCAGGTGAAACCGGTTTGCTGCAGCCAGAAGAAGCATCAGAACAAACAGAGCCGTCTTGGCAAGCAATATCCTCCCCCAGGAACTGTTGAATAAGGGAGTTAAGTTACCCTCAGCAATATACAGATAGTTGACCAGCGCACTCAGGATCAGGGCTACAACAATCACCGTTCCTGCCGTGGCAAATTTTGCCAGGGAGTCAGATATCACAATGACGCTCTGTGCATTATGCTCGTTTCTGCGCATCAGCAGGATAGCAAATGCAACCAGAGCACCTGTCCAGGCACCTGCAGCGCCGAGATGGGTCAGATCGCTCAGTAAATGGAGATAGTAATGCAGACCGTCATGCATAACGGCGTGTCCTCCCCAGGCAAGTGTAGCCAGCGCCACGCCCCCACTCATCGTCATCAGCAGGCAGGACAATACTCTCTTATTAGTGTAAAGGAACAAAGCACCGAGTGTGGTAAACAGGGCACAGAGCCTGACAATCCAGCTAATACCCACATCAGTTTCTTCTATCACCATCTCGATAACATGGATGGATAATTCTCTGAGGTCAGTTACTCCACTCATGGCATTAGATACCAGGAGCATATTAATGCCAGTAAGAATGATGCCTGTAACAACAGCAAAGGTTATAAACGACCTGAAATTAGTCAGGTTATAGGTTTCATGTCTGACACCGCTTATTCCATATATCTGAAAAAATGGCAATCCAAATATTACCATCAAATCCAGATAAAGAAGAAAACGAATAACAATCATAATCAGGTCGTTCATAATATTACTTCACTGTAAAGGTATAATTACCGGTAATAGGGTGCGTATCTGAAGAAACCGCGCGCCAGTCAACACGATAAGTGCCAGCGGGTAAAGGCTCTCGCGGAATAATGACCATCGATTTAGGGTCAGCGCCTGGCGCCACTTTTGCCGCGACCGGCATCGGAGAATGTGATGACATGCCTTTCATACCCGTCATCGTTAATTTTGCACCTGAGAATTTCACGGTCAGATTTTCCGAGAAATTAAGCTGAATCTTTTCCGGGGCCGCTACGGCTGAATCAGCCTGTGGCACAGAGCTTTTTAATTCCGGATGGGCCATAGCAGAGAAAGCAACGCCCATAACGAGGCCACCTGTAAGAATGGCTTTATTTAAAATCGACATTTTATTTACCTGTTTAGTTGAGTGTTTTATATCAGTGCGTTAAAACCAGATTCTGGCTCCCGCCAGGAATACTACCTGATGGTCTTTCTCACCTTCTCTTTTCGCCATATCGGATGTTTTCCCGTAAAGTTGATTCCAGGAAACGCCTATATAGGGTGCAAACTCACGGCGTATTTCATAGCGCAGCCGGAGCCCCAGCTCTGTGTCAGTCAGTCCCCTGCCGCGACCCCGCGATTCATCATCCTGACTGTAGAAATTCACCTCATAGGATGGCTGGAGTATGAGCCGGTTAGTCAGTAAAACGTCGTATTCTCCTCCCAGACGAAGGGCTGCTTTTCCGCCATTACTGACAAAACCCGTAATTTCAGACTCAAAATTATAGAGTGCCAGCCCCTGAAAACCGACAGCAGCCCAGGTCCGGGCAGAAGCAGGTCTGAAATCCTGCCTGACACCCGCAACCAAATCCCACCATGGGCCAACCGCATGTCCCCAGAGTAACTGCGCTTCAGCCGCCTCCGTTTCCCCATTGCTTCGTTCACCTTCACTCTTTAGCCAAATCCGATCTGTGTCGCCTCCAATCCAGCTGTTAACACTCCAGCTGAAATTGTTGGTGTTATCCGACCGTTGCCATTCCAGTTGATCCAGCAGAACCAGATAATTAATCGCACTGTCGTGAATCGCATGCCCCTGTAAATTGCCGAATGCAGCCTTCCGGTCGGCATCGGTAACAGGCGGAATTGGCGTTCTGCTCTCAGTTACAATGGGCTCCATTGACGTCATCTCAGTGAAATTCTCATCTGCTGGCATCTGCATGGCAGACATGTCGTGCCCGGCGTGGGGATCTGCAGAGACGGAGCCCGCCGCAATAGAAAGCTGTGAGGTAAACAAACCGGCGACCAGAACAGGTATGGCCTTCAAATTTCTCTTCATTCGCATCATTCCTCCACCCGGACTTCACGAAACATTCCCATTTCCATGTGATAGAGCAAATGGCAGTGATACGCCCAGCGGCCAAGCGCATCTGCTGTCACTCTGTAACTGCGTTTTGTACCAGGGGGAACATCTATTGTGTGTTTACGAACCATGAAATTACCGTTTTCATCTTCCAGATCGCTCCACATACCATGCAGGTGAATGGGGTGAGTCATCATGGTATCGTTGATCAGCGTGATCCTGAGCCGCTCACCGTATTTCAGCAGCACCGGTGCGGCATCTGAAAACTTGATTCCGTTAAATGACCAGGCAAACTTTTCCATGTGGCCGGTTAAATGCAGTTCTATGGTACGGCCAGGTTCACGTCCGTCAGGATCCTCAAAGCGGCTTTTCAAATCCGCGTACGTGAGAACCTTTCTTCCGTTATTTCGAAGACCAATACCCGGATCATTTAATTTCGGAGAGACGCTCATCGCCTGCATATCAACCAGTGGGTTATCCGTTTCTGACGCAGGATGACTTTGCATACCCGGCATTCCGGCCATCCGGGAATGATCCATACCGGCCATGCTGCTGTGATCCATGGGCGCGGAGGATGTCCCGCTATCCGGAAGGTCAGCACCGTCCATAGACATCATCTCTCCGCTGTTATCCATGCCTCCCATCTGGCTGTGGTCCATTCCTGCCATATCATGTCCCATTCCCCCCATACCCATATCTTCCATGGTCAACAGAGGACGGGGATCGAGGGGGGGAACGGCAGCACTTAACCCTTCTCTCGTGGCCAGTGTCCCTCGAGCGTAACCGGTCCTGTCCATGGATTGTGCGAAGATGGTATAGGCCTCACCCTGAGGCTCCACAATGACATCATAGGTTTCGGCAACGGCAATCCTGAATTCGTCAACGGTAACCGGGTTTACATACTGGCCATCTGCAGCCACGACCGTCATTTTCAGCCCGGGGATACGGATATCGAAATAGGTCATTGCCGAGCCGTTGATAAACCGTAAGCGTATCTTTTCACCGGGACGGAACAGTCCGGTCCAGTTTTTCAGCGGGGCCTGCCCGTTCATGAGATAGGTGTAGGTGTAGCCACTGACATCCGCGAGGTCAGTCGGATTCATTTTCATTTCAGCCCACATTTTCCGATCGGCAATGGTGGCTGACAGCCCCCTGGTATTCACGTCGCGGAAAAAAGAGCCAACGGTTGGTTTATTGAAATTGTAGTAATCCGACTGTTTTTTTAATTTTTTCAGCAGGCTGTGAGGATTTTCATCGGTCCAGTCAGACAACATGACCACATGCTCACGATCGTAAGCAAACGGTTCTGGCTCCCTGGCATCGATGATAATGGCACCGTATACCCCCTCCTGTTCCTGCAGACCGGAATGGCTGTGGTACCAGTAAGTCCCGTTCTGCTTAACCTTAAAGGTGTAAACGTAGGTATCATCAGGCTCTATGCCCATAAAACTCAGCCCCGGAACACCATCCATATTGGCCGGAAGAATAATGCCGTGCCAGTGAATGGACGTCTGTTCATTAAGACGGTTTTTGACCTTCAGGGTAATGGTGTCACCTTCTTTCCAGCGAAGAACGGGCCCCGGCAGGCCTCCATTGATTGTTTTGGCCTGACGCTCACTGCCCGTGATATTGACGGCCGTTTCACCAATGGTCAGGTCAAACTGAGTACCCTGCAGGGATGCGGCAACTGGCAGGCTCAGACTGGAACGCGCATTGAAACTCCATACGCCAAGACTTCCGGCTACGCCAGAGAGGGTTAACCCCTTCAGGAAAGTTCGTCGAGACGTTTTCAACAGCATGCGCATTCCCTTATTTAAAGTATGGTTACTGACAGAATTCGAGAACCGATTTAAATTAAATTACTGGTTCATCCACTTACAATGAAATGAATCTAGCACACCTTAAGAAACAAATTCATTACAATCGTGTAATGTACGTGGCTGTATTACATTTACGTCATCTTCCCCACAGGTTGATTTTTTTATATATGATCATAAGGACATCTTTTATGTACCTCAGAAGGTAATTACACATGAATATATTAATCACGACCACTGCGTTTACAGCTTTATTTTGTGGGGCAGCTTTTGCTCAGTCCAGTGATATTGCCCATGAAGCACATCGATTTGTTAATAATGCCTCAGCCGTCAGTCATGTGAACTCCTCGACGCATGAAAACTTACCGGACAGGGTTAATAAAAACAACACGCCCTCATTCTCTGAAATGAATGAACATGAAAGGGCCATTGTTGCTCATTCATTTATGAACAACAGCGCGTCCTATGCGCATCAGAAAATGATTGAGGAACATAAAAAAATGCTGTCCGGCAGTGATGCAAATTCAAAGACCTCGTCTTCTTCTTTTAACGAACTGAATGCCGGAGAAAAAGCCGCTCTCGTGCATGAGCAGGTCAATAATGCCGGTGCGGAAGCACATCAGACGCAGGCAAGAAAGCTTCGCGGGCTGTATTCGACCAGGTAACTGCAGGCGGGTTAGAGCTTAGCGTCAGGTGCGCAGCAGGGCTTTACTGACGGGTTACGTAGCAGGACATGAGCCCCATATTGCTCTGCCGTAACCTGTTTCAGTCCCGTTAATCATCACCGTCGGGCTGGTCATACAGTTCCCAGAGCTTCAGGAGCAAACGGGAAACAAGATATGTTACAAAAATGACGACCATCAACGGTGCTCCCGATTAACTGACAGATGACACGCCTCCTGAAAACCCCTAGCATACGCCGCAGTGTTCATGCTAACGGCGAATTCCAGTAAATGTATTCTACCGATGTCGTAAAAGAAAATGCCTACCTTTCAGCCACCCGCTCGGGGCTGGAATCGAACGAGATCGCTACTCTTCAGCGCTCCTTGCCTTCCCGGTTTAATCTGCGACATTTGAAAAAAAATGAATCATTAAAACTCGTACTGCAAAAGAAAGCGGGAAAATCACGTGTCGTGGCCTATAAATTTACGTCCGGTTCATTTAATTACACGGCGTATCGTATATCAGATAAAAAGTTCTATAACCTTTCCGATACTTCCGGGAAAGGCAGTCTCGATTATCCGTTACCGGCCACAGCAAGACTCAGTTCGCCTTTCAATCCTGCAAGACTTAACCCGGTATCGGGAAAAGTGAGTCCCCATAATGGCATTGATTATTCCATGCCCATGAACACGAAAATAGTCAGCGTCATCGACGGAAAAATCACCCGGGCCGAATACAACAGCACCATGGGATATTTTGTTGAAGTAACAGGAAAAGCCGGTGTTAAAACTCGCTATCTCCACCTCAATAAAATACTCGTTACTAAAGGGGCCAGGGTTACCCGGGGAGACGCTATTGCGTTATCCGGTAACAGCGGACGTTCATCCGGTCCTCATCTGCATTACGAGCTGGTCATCAATAACAATCCTGTTAACTCACTGGCGTTCCGGGCAGCGGCACCCGCTGATAACAAACTTGAACAGCATGCCTTTGCGCATGCCAGAGACTACGAACGATACCTGGACTGATAACGGGGCCGCGACGCGGCCCCGTCTGCCGGATTAATTTTTTTTATCGTTTTCACTTCCTTGATGTTGATGATCTCCATGCCCTCCGTGGCCGTGGAAAAGATGCATTAGCGGGCAGACCAGCAATAACAGATATGGCCAGTAACCTGCCACATGTGACCAGTGTTCGCGCAGGAGGGCAAATGCCGCAATCGCGGCGACAGCAATAAGCGCATAGGTGGTACTTTTCATACCGGACTCCTTCTGTTAGTAACAGACCCTTCATTCAGGGTTATTTCCCGAGCCTGACACTTTTCAGACGCAACGCATTTGCAATGACGCTAACGGAGGAAAGGGCCATAGCCGCCGCCGCAATAACTGGCGACAGCAGTATTCCATACACAGGATAAAGCAGACCTGCAGCTACAGGCACCCCAAGAGCATTGTAGATAAACGCAAAAAACAGATTCTGCCGGATATTTTTCATGGTGATTTCTGACAGATGACGGGCCCTGTTGAGTATCATCAAATCGCCTTTGAGAAGGGTAACGCCAGCACTTTCTATTGCCACATCTGTACCCGTTCCCATGGCTATACCCACGTCAGCCGCTGCCAGCGCCGGGGCATCATTCACACCGTCTCCGGCCATCGCAACCACATGGCCAGACGCTTTCAGTCGGGTTATCACTGCTTTTTTGCCATCCGGCAGAATCCCGGCTTCAACCTCATCTATTCCCAGTTTCCGTGCGACTGCTTCAGCAGTAAGCTGGTTATCCCCGGTGAGCATAACAATGCGGATCCCCGCCTGACGCAAAGCTTTAAGCGCATCCGGCGTGGTTGCTTTCACGGGATCCGAGATAGCTATCAGGCCTGCAAGGTTCCCGTCTGTGGCCACATAGATAACGGTAGCGCCTTCCATCCGCAACGTATCCGCAACGGCCTTTTGATTATCAATAACGATACTGTTTTCCTGCATAGCCAGTTCATTACCAATAACAACCCGTTGACCTTCGACATCGCCTGAGACACCTTTCCCCGACGGGGCATTGAAATTACTGACGGCAGGTATCACGATCCCCTTTTCATGCGCGGCTCTGACAACAGCCATACCCAACGGATGCTGCGAACCTTTTTCCACTGCAGCTGTTACACGTAAAAGAGATATTTCCCCACCCGGACTGAGACTGATAATCCCTGTCACCGTAGGCGAACCTTCCGTGAGCGTGCCTGTTTTGTCGACAACCAGCGTGTCCACTTTTTCAAGACGCTCAAGGGCTTCGGCATTCTTGATTAACACCCCGGCCTGGGCGCCTTTGCCCACCCCCACCATTATCGACATCGGCGTGGCCAGTCCCAGCGCGCAGGGACAGGCAATAATCAGGACCGACACAGCCGCAATGAGACCGTGCGCCATCCTGGGCTCGGGCCCCCAGACAGACCAGATCAAGAAAGCAACAACCGCAATAAGTATCACCAGAGGAACAAACCAGCCTGAAACGCTGTCTGCCATTCTCTGGATGGGGGCACGCGAACGCTGTGCATCAGCGACCATCTGAACAATTCGTGAGAGCATCGTTTCATCACCGACTTTCTCTGCACGGATGATAAGACTACCTGTCTGATTAATCGTCCCCCCAATGACAGGGTCACCCTTCGTTTTGGTAACCGGCATAGACTCCCCGGTCACCATCGATTCATCAACGGTTGTTTTGCCTTCGATCACGATACCGTCGACCGGAATACTCTCTCCAGGTCTGATGCGGAGCTTATCGCCAGGCAGGACATCTTCCGCATTAATATCCGTTTCATGACCGTCATGATCCAGCCGTCTGGCGGTTTTGGGGGCAAGGTTCAGAAGCGCAGTAATGGCGCCTGAGGTTTGTTCCCGTGCCCGCAGCTCAAGAACCTGTCCCAGCAGAACAAGCACCGTAATAACTGCTGCGGCTTCAAAATAAACGGCCACCAGGCCATCCATGTTTCTGAACGATGCAGGAAACCAGGAGGGGAAGACGGTTGCAATGACGCTGTAAACCCAGGCTACGCCGGTCCCCATTGCAACAAGGGTAAACATATTCAGGGAGCGGTTACGTAACGACATTCCGGCCCGGGCGAAGAATGGCCAGCCACACCACAACACGACAGGGGAGGCCAGAAGCAACTGCAGCCATGTGTTGTACTGTGGCGGTACTGTATTCCTCAAGTCGGGAAACAGATGAGATCCCATTTCGAGTACCAGAACCGGAAACGCCAGCAACAACCCCAGCCAGAAGCGTCTTGTCATGTCGTGAAGTTCATCACTCGGCCCCGTGGATGCCGTAGCTACGAGCGGCTCCAGTGCCATTCCACAGACAGGACAGCTTCCGGGACCACTGCGGCGTATCTCCGGGTGCATCGGACATGTCCACACACCTTCAGAATTCTCTTTTTCCGCCTGGTTGTGAGGCTGTTTTATCTGATCAGGGCTGACTTCGTGATGATCGTGGTGATGGTGATGGGAATGTTCACTGGCATCTTCGGTAAGATAACGATCGGGATGGGCTTTAAATTTACTCTCACAGCTGGCGGAGCAGAAATAAAGTTGGTGGTCCTGGTATCGAATGCTGCTGTGCGCCCTGTCGGGCAGGATGGCCATCCCGCACACGGGATCTCTCACCTTATGCAATACGTGGCCCTCGTCCGGGGATAATGTCTGCTCAGAAGCAGTCTGGTTGTTGTGTTGCACTGCATTGTCATTTTTCACAGTAACTCTCCTTATGCATACCGAAGCATCTTCTGTCTTCAGGGTATGTCATGGATGCGATTACCACGAATATCGCCGGCACAGGAGTGCCTGCTACCGGCGTCCCGTTATCAGCCGTTCCGCTGACTATTCGATTCGCTGGAAGACTTTTTTACTTCCATCCGGTGAGAATGCGATAACATCGTAAGCCTCTTTTCGGGCTCCCATCTCCATTCCAGGACTTCCTGCTGGCATACCGGGGGTGGCGAGACCGTATATACCCGAACCAGACTGCATTGCCTTATGTATCGTTGTCGCAGGCACATGGCCTTCAATGATCAAATTACCGGCAACCGCGGTATGACAACTTCGTAGTCCTGCAGGAATAGCATGCTTTTCTTTCAGGGCTGACAGCGCCTGATCATTCATGACGTGAGTTCGTACTTCAAACCCGTCTTTTTCCATCGCTTTGCCCCACAGGGAACAACAGCCACAGTTTTCAGATTTGTACATATCAATCACTTTTTCACTCGCCATCGCGGGTAGTGAAAGGCCGAGAGCCAGCGCCATTAGAACCACTTTTTTCATACTCACCTCTGTATATTATCGATATAAACCCTGACGTCAGGGTGAATCAGTAAAGAAGGACACCCACAGGGGGTGCCCTTTCAGGTTCAGGACACGCTTTTTTTATGTCTGCGCAGCCAGATTAATTTGTAGGCGGCAGGAATAATGAACAGGGACAGCAGCGGAGCCGTGATCATCCCACCAATCATGGGTGCCGCGATACGGCTCATGACTTCTGAACCTGCACCGGTTCCCCAGAGTATTGGCAGCAGACCCGCAATGATCACCGCCACGGTCATGGCTTTCGGCCGGACACGCAGTACGGCACCATGATAGAGGGCTTCATCAAGGCCTTCCGGTGTGAACGTCTCTTTACGGGACAATTCCGGGTGCGCTTCAATGGCATGACGCAGATACATCAGCATGACCACGCCAAACTCTGCTGCCACCCCGGCCAGGGCGATAAACCCGGTTCCGGTCGCCACTGACATATGGAAGCCCTGCCAGTACAGGAACCATATCCCGCCAACCAGGGCAAACGGCAGGCTCATCAGAATAAGTAAGGCCTCATCAGCCCGGCGGAATGCCAGATATAACAGGATGAAGATGATCATCACCGTCATCGGTACCATCAGTTTTAATTTCTTATTGGCGTGCTCGAGTAATTCAAACTGTCCTGAGAATGCCACACTGGTCCCCGGTCTCAGTTTCACTTTCTCACTGATGGCCGTCTTAATATCGTTCACCACCGACACCATGTCCCTGCCGCGGGCATCAACATAAATCCAGCTGGCTGGCCGGGCATTTTCGGTTTTCAGCATGGTTGGTCCGGAAACGACCTTAATATCGGCAACATCGCCCAGCGTAATTTGCTGCTTCATTGGGGTCAGGATTGGCATCTCTCTCAACGCCTGCGGACTGTTACGGTAATCCTGCGGATAGCGAATGTTAATAGGGTACCGGGCCACGCCTTCAACCGTCTCACCCACCATAGCCCCACCGATTGCTGAAGAGACGAACAGCTGGACGTCGCCCACAGTCATCCCGTACCGGGAAGCTTTCTCCCGGTTGATATCGATATCGATGTAGCGCCCGCCCTCAAGTCGCTCAGCCAGGACAGACACCACGCCAGGCACGGTTTTGGCTACCGCCTCGATACTCTGCGCCGTCGCGTCGATATCGGACAGAACAGTCCCGGACACTTTGATACCTATCGGGCTTTTGATCCCGGTTGAGAGCATATCAATACGGTTACGGATAGGCGGCACCCAGAGGTTTGCCAGACCCGGTAAACGGACTGTCCTGTCGAGTTCATCAATAATCTTGTCAATTGTCATGCCGGGACGCCACTGATCCTCAGGTTTGAGCTGGATCGTGGTTTCCACCATTTCGAGCGGCGCGGAATCCGTTGCGGTCTCTGCTTTACCGGTCTTGCCAAATACAGAAGCCACTTCAGGAACGCTTTTGATTAACTTGTCTGTTGTCTGCAGGAGCGCTGCAGCTTCTGCCGGAGAGACGCCAGGCAAGGTCGACGGCATATACAGCAGATCGCCCTCGTTAATCTTCGGCAGAAATTCACCGCCCACCTGACTCAGTGGCCAGATAACCGTGAAAATGGACAAGGCCGCAACCAGCAGGGTTGTTTTTGGCCAGTGGAGGACCCGCAGCAGCAAAGGATGATACGCTTTGATCAGCACCCGGTTCAGGGGGTTACTTGTCTCGGCAGGAATTTTCCCCCGGATCCAGAATCCCATCAGAATAGGAATGACGATGATGGCCAGTGCGGCCGCTCCCGCCATGGAGTACGTTTTCGTGAATGCCAGCGGGCCAAACAGACGACCTTCCTGCCCTTCCAGGGTAAAGATAGGAATAAAGGACAGGGTGATGATCAGCAGGCTAATGAACAACGCGGGTCCCACTTCCACGGAGGCGTCGGTAATCACCTTCCAGCGGGTGGCGTTGTCAATCTGCTCACCCGGATGCTGATGATCCCACTCCTCAAGCCGTTTGTGCGCATTTTCAATCATCACAATGGCGGCATCCACCATCGCACCGACGGCAATCGCTATCCCTCCCAGCGACATGATATTGGCGTTCAGTCCCTGGAAGTGCATGACGATAAAGGCGATACACAGGCCAAGTGGCAGAGAAATAATCGCCACCAGGGCAGAACGGACATGCCAGAGGAACAGTGCGCAAACGACAGCAACAACGATAAACTCTTCAAGAAGCTTGTAACTGAGGTTATCAATCGCCCGGTCGATTAACTGGCTGCGATCGTAGGTGGTCACGATTTCAACGCCTTCCGGCAGGCTGGCCTTCAGCGTCTCCAGTTTATCCCTCACTGCCGTGATAACGTCGCGCGCATTTTTACCCGACCGCAGGATCACCACGCCGCCAGCGACTTCTCCCTGGCCGTTCAGCTCGGCAATACCACGCCTCATTTCGGGCCCGGTCTGCACGCGGGCAACATCCCGCAGATAAACCGGCACGCCGTTCTCACCTGTTTTCAGGACGATGTTATTAAAATCATCAATGCTCTGAAGATAACCGCTGGCACGGACCATATACTCCGCTTCGGCCATTTCAACGGATGAGCCACCGGCCTCCTGGTTAGACGATTCAAGTGCCTGTTTCACTTCGGGCAGGCTGATACCGTACTGGGACAGTTTTACCGGATTGACCTGAATCTGGTACTGTTTCACCACGCCGCCAACCGAAGCGACCTCAGCCACGTTCGGGATGGTTTTCAGCTCAAATTTCAGGAACCAGTCCTGCAGAGAGCGCAGTTCTGAAAGGTCGTGTTTTCCGTTGCGATCGACAAGGGCATATTCAAAAATCCAGCCCACACCCGTGGCATCAGGACCGATTTCAGAACTCACACCGGCAGGCAGTTTTCCCTGAACCTGATTCAGATATTCCAGCACGCGGGAACGGGCCCAGTACAGATCGGTGCCGTCTTCAAAAATGACATACACATACGAATCCCCGAACTGTGAAAAACCACGCACGGTTTTTGCGCCAGGTACGGACAGCATGGTGGTGGTAAGTGGATAGGTGACCTGGTTTTCTACAATCTGCGGGGCCTGGCCGGGATAGCTGGTTTTGATAATGACCTGTACATCTGACAGGTCAGGCAAGGCATCGACCGGCGTGTTAATAATCGTCCATGTACCCCAGATGCTGAGAAACAGGGCCCCCATCATGACCAGGAAACGGTTGGCGACAGAGCGCCGGATAATCCATTCAATCATCGTCGTCTCCTCAGTGCCCTGAATGCATATTTACAGGCTGGTCAGACATTGCTGGCATACTGCTTTCTGTTTTTTCAGGGTGGCGCATACGTTCCAGCGGGCCCGTAATATTGGCTTCGGAGTCAATGAGGAACAGGCCACTGACCACCACGGTATCGCCTTCATTCAGGCCGGAACCGATGCCGGACTGTTGCTGTGATTCATGCAGAACGTGGATCTGTTTCGGCACAAACTTGCCTTCATCATCAACAGTAATCACGCGCTGTTCTTTGCCGGTATCGATAACGGCCTGGCTTGGTATCAGCAGCCTCTCCTGGCTCTTGGTATTCAGTTTCAGATAGGCATTCATGCCCGGCTTGAGAAACTCATCCTTATTAGAAACCTGGAGACGGACCTGAAGCGTACGGGTTGTCTGATCCACGCTGGGAAGAATGTTCCATTTTTCGACATGGAATGTTTTATCCGGATAAGCCGGTACCGAAATTTCAAACTGCGACGTATCTTTCAGCAGATATGCGATAGATTCTGGCACTGCAGCGCTGATCCAGACCGGGTCCATCCCCTGAATCTGAGCCACTACTTTATCTTTCGAAATATTCATGCCGGTGCGCAGGTCAAACGCAGTAATGACACCATCAATAGGTGCTTTAATGGTAAAACGGGTCTGGATTGTGCGGGTTGAACGCAGCCTTTGAATATCCTCTTCCGGCATACCAGCCAGACGAAGTCGCTCCAGAACCCCTTTTATCTGGGTTGACGTACCGCCTGTACCGGATAACAGCAGGAACTCACTTTGTGCCTCAACCCATTCAGGAATGGTGATATCGATAAGCGGAGTGCCTTTCTTCACATGATCGCCAATCGTCAGGGGATACACTTTTTCGACGAAACCGTCAGAGCGCGCCTGCACAATGACAAACTGATACTCGTTGTAACTGACATTAGCCGGGATTGTCTGGGAATAATTCAGCATTCCTCGCGTGACTTTTTGCGTTTTTAATCCCAGATTCTGAACCTGCGTTGGATCGATACGGATCCCGCCACTGCTTTTATCGCCACTTTCATCAGCATATTTCGGCACCAGGTCCATATCCATAAAGGGAGATTTTCCGGGTTTATCAAATTTGGTATCCGGTTTCATCGGGTCATACCAGAAAAGTACCTTTCGCTCCGGTGCCTTTTGTTCGGTTTGTACTGTTTTTTGTGATGAGTTTACATACTGCCAGGCAGTAACCGATATCAGCCCCCCTGCTATGAGGCTGCTGATAATTATTGCAGCATATTTTATCTTTAAAGAAGCCATACAATTTCTCGCTGAAAAATCAAAACACCTGGCATATGCGCCCGATCATTCATTCACAGTAATCCCTTAATGAATGTTCAGGCGCACTGGATGTATTCGCTCCGGACTGATAATCAGGATTGCGTAACGTTAATGCTTTTGAGTAAGGAGATATTGCCCTGCTGAATAAACGAGAAATCGACATGGTTGCCGGTTTTCAGGGCATTGATAGCGTCGTCTGCATTAACAAAAGTGAAGCGCATGGTCATTGCAGGCCAGCCCACAGCAGGGATTGCTTCGTGCGAAATGGTAATCTTTTTACTATTCATATCAATGTCTTTAACGACACCGGTGCCCTTGATAACCTGCTGTACCGAAGCATCACTGGCAGCATTCATATCGCCATGCTGATGTGTTTCAGCATGAAGACCGGCAGAAAACATGACAGAGAAGGCACCAAATAAAACGGCTTTAAGTGAATTACGCATTTTTAATTTCCTGATTAATTAAATAAATTTACTCTACCCAACCGCCACCCAGCGCGGTAAACAGATTAATTTCGTTAACCTGTCGGGAATAGGTAAGATCGAGAATGGTTTGCTGCGTAGCGAAGAGGGAACGTTCTGCATCCAGCACTTCGATGTAACTGACAGCACCACTTGCATATAATCCTCTGGCACGCTGGAGAGTTATCTGAAGTGAATCAAGATAACGCTGCTGTGACTCAAGTTGCTGGCTAAGGCTGTCGCGCAGCGCAAGCGTGTCGGAAACATCCTTAAAGGCTGACTGAATTTTTTGTTCGTAATTAACCACCGATTGTTGCTGGCGAATTTCAGCCAGCTTCAGATTGGCTTTATTCCTGCCAGCATTAAAAATAGGAATTTCAATTTTAGGGATAAAATTCCACATTCCACTTCCTGACGTAAACAGGCTTGACAGCTCCGTACTGCTTGCGGAAAGACCACTGGTCAGGGTAATGGAGGGGAAAAAGGCCGCTCGCGCTGCGCCAATATTGGCATCAGCCGCTTTCAGCTGATATTCCGCTTCCATAATATCCGGTCGCTGCAGCAAAATTTGTGACGACAGATTTGGTGGCAATTTTACTGGTGCGATCTCCCCGCCTTTCATCCCTTTTTCTGACGGAAGTGCGCGGTACGTTCCCAGCACCAGTTGCAGGGCATTGTTTGCCTGAGCCAGATCGCCTTCTCGTTTGGCTATTTCGGCGCGGGTACTTTCGATTTGTCCTCTCGCCTGTTCAAGTGCCAGAACGTTCGTACTCCCGGTCACGAGCTGTTGCTCAACGAAAGCATAGGACTGTTCATAATTTTTCAGCGTTTCCCGCGCAATACGGAGTTGTTCGTACGCCAGTTGCTGGCTGAAATAGCTCTGTGAAACGCTGGAGACCAGCAGGATGTGTACGGCCCGACGGGCTTCTTCGCTGGCAAAGTAGTTCTGGCGGTCAGCATCACTCATGTTCTTAAGTTTGCCGAAAAAATCGAGCTCATAGCTGAGCTCCAGACCCGCGTCGTACTCCTGTGTGGTCGGCTTGTCACCTTTCAGACCACCGTTGTATGTGATCCCGGATGAGGCATTCAGCTGGGGATAACGATCTGCATCCGTGACGTTGAACTGGGCCCGGGCCTCTTCAACCTTCAGGGCAGCCATTCTCAAATCACGGTTATTATTCAGGGCTTCACCGATCAGCCTGCTGACCTGGGGATCGACAAAAAAGTTTCGCCAGCCCGTATCCTGATAGCTGTTTACCGCAGGCGTCAGACTGTTTTTAGACAATGAAAACTGCTGGGGAACCGGAGCTGGCGGACGCTGATATTCAGGTGCCAGAGAAACACAACCAGCCAGGATGAATATGGTACTGATGCTGAGTAATTTTAATTTGAACATAACGCTTCTCGTACAGGCAGACCTGGTAAATGGTTCAAACGAAATCCAGAGTATTGATAGGGATACTTTACCGAACGCTCTCTGTTTGCCGGGTGACAGGATAATGACAATGTTGTCATTTTTGCTGTAATCCGTTGATAACGATCGTGGGCGCAATAAAATGACATTAGCAGCCAGCCGGGGAGCAAGATGAAAATATTGATCGTCGAAGACGAAATTAAAACAGGTGAATATCTCAGCAAAGGGCTTACAGAGGCAGGGTTCGTAGTGGATCACGCTGATAATGGTCTTACCGGATATCATCTCGCCATGACAGCCGAGTATGATTTAGTCATTCTGGATATCATGCTACCTGATGTGAACGGCTGGGATATCATCCGCATGCTGCGCACTGCCGGAAAGGGTATGCCGGTCTTACTGCTGACAGCCCTCGGCACGATCGAACACAGGGTCAAAGGACTGGAACTGGGTGCGGACGATTATCTGGTTAAACCCTTTGCGTTTGCCGAACTGCTCGCCCGGGTGAGAACCCTTCTGAGGCGGGGAAACACGATGATCACGGAAAGCCAGTTTAAGGTGGCTGACCTCTCGATTGATCTCGTATCCAGAAAAGTCAGTCGCGCCGGAAACCGCATTGTGCTCACCAGTAAAGAGTTCAGCCTGCTGGAATTCTTCATTCGCCATCAGGGAGAGGTTCTTCCCCGCTCCCTGATTGCCTCTCAGGTCTGGGACATGAATTTTGACAGCGACACTAATGCGATCGATGTCGCAGTAAAGCGACTCCGCGCTAAAATAGACAACGATTACGGGACAAAGCTGATCCAGACAGTCCGGGGCGTGGGCTACATGCTGGAGGTCCCGGATGCATAGCAAACCTTCCAGACGCCCTTTCTCACTCGCTCTGCGGCTGACCTTTTTTATCAGCCTGTCCACGATACTGGCTTTTATCGCCTTCACCTGGTTTATGCTGCATTCTGTTGAAAATCATTTTGCCGAGCAGGATGTCAGCGATCTTCAACAAATCAGCACCACACTGAACCGTATACTGCAGTCCCCGGTGGATCCGGATGATAAAAAAATAAGCAAAATAAAGGAATCAATTGCCAGCTACCGCAACGTTGCCCTTTTGCTCCTCAATCCCAGGGGTGAAGTGCTCTTTAGCTCAGCTCAGGGGGCGGCACTACGCCCGGCAGTGAATTCAGCAGATTTTAGCGAGCACAGCCGCGCACGGGATGTCTTTCTCTGGACGGTGGAGGATCCTGCGGGACCGATGGATACCGGGTCCGAAATGAAGATGGAAACATACAGGATTATCGCCTCCTCTGGTCAGGCGATATTTCAGGGCAAACAGCAGAACTATGTCATGCTGACTGGCCTATCCATTAATTTCCATCTCCATTACCTCGATGCGCTGAAAAAGAACCTGATTGCGATTGCCGTCGTGATAAGCCTGTTGATTGTTCTGATCATTCGAATCGCTGTCCGTCAGGGGCACCTGCCCCTTCGTAATGTCAGCAATGCCATTAAAAACATCACCTCCGAGAATCTTGATGCGCGACTGGAACCGACACGCGTTCCCATTGAGCTGGAGCAACTGGTTATCTCGTTCAATCATATGATTGGAAAGATTGAGGATGTCTTTACCCGCCAGGCCAATTTCTCTGCCGATATCGCGCATGAGATCAGAACGCCCATCACCAATCTGGTGACGCAGACTGAAATCGCACTGAGTCAGGATCGAACACAGAGGGAACTTGAGGATGTCCTCTATTCCAGTCTTGAAGAGTATAACCGGATGACCAAAATGGTCAGCGATATGCTGTTCCTGGCACAGGCAGATAATAATCAGCTGATACCTGACAGGGTCATGTTTGACCTCAGAGCGGAAGTCATGAAAGTCTTCGAGTTTTTCGAAGCCTGGGCCGAAGAACGCAATATCACGCTCAAATTTAACGGGATGCCCTGCCTGGTTGAGGGAGATCCACAAATGTTCAGAAGGGCGATCAATAATCTGTTATCCAATGCCCTGCGTTATACCCCGGAGGGACAGGCAATCACCGTCTCAATAAGAGAGCAGGAGAGCTTTTTTGACCTTGTGATTGAAAATCCGGGGAAACCGATCCCTGAAGAACATTTATCAAGGCTGTTTGACCGTTTTTATCGGGTGGATCCATCCAGACAACGAAAAGGAGAAGGCAGCGGCATCGGCCTTGCGATTGTGAAGTCAATCGTGGAAGCACATCACGGAAGAGTGCAGGTGGAATCAGACGTACGCTCCACGCGTTTTATCTTATCCGTGCCCAGACTGGAGAAAATGATCCCGGAAACCCAATGCTGAAAATAAAGATGTAAATGACAAAGATGTCATTAGCCTGTCATGCAGCAAACAGAAGCCATTCGATATAATTAGTGCAACTTATCAGGAAGGCTGGATTGCTTCATCAATACCCGGCGTCAGAGTACGCCAGGAAATGAATATCCAGCCCTCTTCCGGAGAAATAAACGCTGCCGAACTTGTTTCAGTTATGGAACTGAAAACACCGGTTGTACTTCCCCGGACATCACTAATTCAGAAATGGAGAGTTATCATGAAAAATATCGTATTAGCATCTTTGCTGGGCTTTGGTTTAATTTCATCGGCCTGGGCCACTGAAACCGTGAATATCCATGATCGCGTCAACAATGCACAGGCTCCTGCTCACCAGATGCAGTCTGCTGCGGCTCCTGTCGGGATCCAGGGGACTGCTCCTCGTATGACCGGTATGGACCAGCATGAACAGGCCATTATTGCTCATGAGACCATGACGAACGGCTCGGCGGATGCGCACCAGAAAATGGTGGAAAGTCATCAGAAGATGATGGGAAATAACACGGTATCCACGACCGTCCCGTCAACGTCTTACGCGGCGATGAATGAGCATGAAAGAGCAGCGGTTGCCCATGAATTCATGAATAACGGGCAATCCGGCCCACATCAGGCCATGGCCGAAGCGCACCGCCGCATGATCAATGCAGGCTGAATGCGACGGTAGTATCCGTGCTGTTACCTTTTCCCTGATAGATTTTCCTGAAACAACGTTGCTACATTTTTGCCCCCCGTCAGGGGGCTTTTTTGTCTGACTCAGCTACACTTAACCGGTACCTGTCTGAAAGGAATTATTATATGAAAATCAAAAACACCCTTTTTGTAATATTAATGTTATCCCTGCCAGCCATTTCTGCTGAACATTCGGAAATGAAAATGTCAGATATGCACTCATCGGCATCATCACAGGAATATATGGCTGGCATGAAAAATATGCATGAAAAAATGATGGCCGCCGTTAATGAATCCAATCCCGATAAGGCCTTTGCAAAAGGTATGATCGCACACCATGAAGGGGCAATCGCAATGGCTGAGACCGAGCTCAAATACGGAAAAGATCCCGAAATGAGAAAGCTTGCGCAGGACATCATTAAAGCTCAAAAAGGTGAAATTGAGCAGATGAATAAATGGCTTGACAGTCATAAATAATGAACACTGGAGTGTTGTCTTGCGCACCCTCTTAGGGTACCCCCGGACACGAAAATATATAGCACTTAACTAATTAAAAACCCGAATAATTTCGGGTTTTTAATGTAACTTTCTTTTCTGAACGGAAATAATAGTCATACAACTTAATTTTCTTGTAATTACTCCTACTTTTAATCAGGTACTGGACGATGGATAACGACTCCCGCCTGAGAGGGAAAATCCGTCTGGTTACCTGGCGCTATACTTAACCGATTGATCGACGTGCCATGCTGGTAAAATATTAAAATCCTCCCCCATAAATCTGAACCACATGACAGGATTGATAGTCAGGCAGTATTTCACATTCATTGCTAAAAAATAAAAATAAGCATGCATCTTCTCGAAGATTAATTACCTTCCATCTTGTAAAAAAGAATCAAATCCTCTAATAATATCTCGATTCCCGCTTTTTTTAATACATCTTTCCGCTCGGCATATATTTTCCTCAACATATCTTCAAACCCCTTGCCAAGATGAATTTGTTTATGGCAGTTGCAACATAGTGATATGATATTCTCTTCCACATCCAGTGAATTCTCAAAATAGTCTTGCTTTGACATCGGGACAATGTGATGAGGTTCTGTGTAATTTAGAGGAGAGTTTCGCCTTCTGAACGTTGGATGGTCGCAATTAATTTCACATTTATAATCAGCTTTGTTAAGCGCATTTTTTGAAACAGATTTACTTCTTGGGTATGAGAGTCCATTTTTGACTTCTATTGCAGCTTTCTTAGGTTTCGCTTTTTCGCTATACTCAAATGTCTGAGTAACGTCAAAGTGATTACTTTCTTCTAGAGCAGTGATCAAATCATTATCTGAGTAAAAATCAATGCTTGAGCTTTCGTTCGTACTAAAAAAATCTAGTTCTTTTATTGCCTGAACAAGTTCTTCACGGATAGTCCATAAATTTCGCTTTGGGTTTCCTTTAATTTCTCTACTTTTCATGACTGTAATGAATTTTGTCCCGGAAGCAATCTTTCCGACTCCTTTAACCTCGAATCGGCCAAGCTGCTTCTGAACTCTTCCACCCAACCCATTGATTACACCATTAGCACTCATACTGTGCAGGTCGTACTTCTTGCCGATATCGAAACATGTACAGGAATGGTCTGGCTCAATGAACCATTTTTTTAACGCTGCAATACTTTTGTCATCAAAAACTTTTTTATCCCTTAATAAAATCTTCCATTCTTCAACGCTAATATCTATATCACAGACGTATTCACCATCAATTACTTCACATATTTTTTCAATCATGTCCATAACTCTCTTGTAACACAGGCTTTGTAATAATGTAAAATCCGTTACACGGCGTTGTATGTAATGTCATTGTCTCTTGGACTCCTACAGTCCAAAACAACTTTGTGTTTTGTTGTCCAAAAACTTTTTGTTGCCGTGAGTTCTCACTGAGATAAATCTCGCCTTGAGCGTATCACATCAGCAGACTTCCTCTCAACCTTATGGACTTAACCCGGTCATTCTTCACGACAAAGAAAGTACGGCATTTTACATGACGAAGAGACGGTCTCAGCTTCACATGACCGGATAACGTTTTTAATGTACTTCATTATTACGGCACGGGTGTTCAACGAGTATTTTTAAATATTAATCATTTTGTTTAACGGGTGGATAGGCTTTGTTGAATAAATCGAACTTTTGCTGAGTTGAAGGATCAGATCACGTATCTTCCCGACAACGCAGACCGTTCCGTGGCAAAGCAAAAGTTCAAAATCACCAACTGGCCCACCTACAATAAAGCCCTCATCAACCGTGGCTCCATAACTTTCTGGCTGGATGATGAAGCTATTCAGGCCTGGTATGAGTCAGCAACACCTTCTTCACGAGGCAGACCTCAGCGCTATTCTGACCTTGCCATCACGACTGTGCTGGTCATTAAACGCGTGTTCAGGTTGACCCTGCGGGCTGCACAGGGTTTTATTGATTCCATTTTTACACTGATGAATGTTCCGTTGCGCTGCCCGGATTACACCAGTGTCAGCAAGCGCGCAAAGTCGGTTAATGTCAGTTTCAAAACGTTCACCCGGGGTGAAATCGCGCATCTGGTGATTGATTCCACCGGGCTGAAGGTCTTCGGTGAAGGCGAGTGGAAAGTCAAAAAGCATGGCCAGGAACGCCGCCGTATCTGGCGTAAGCTGCATCTCGCCGTTGACAGTAAAACACATGAAATCATCTGCCCTGACCTGTCGCTGAACAATGTGACGGACTCAGAAGCCTTCCCGGGTCTTATCCGGCAAACCCACCGGAAAATCAGGTCAGCCGCCGCCGATGGCGCTTACGATACCCGGCTATGTCACGATGAACTGCGGCGTAAGAAAATCAGCGCGCTTATCCCTCCCCGAAAAGGTGCGGGTTACTGGCCCGGTGAATATGCAGACCGTAACCGTGCAGTGGCTAATCAGCGAATGACCGGGAGTAATGCGCGGTGGAAATGGACAACAGATTACAACCGTCGCTCGATAGCGGAAACGGCGATGTACCGGGTAAAACAGCTGTTCGGGGGTTCACTGACGCTGCGTGACTACGATAGTCAGGTTGCGGAGGCTATGGCCCTGGTACGAGCGCTGAACAAAATGACGAAAGCAGGTATGCCTGAAAGCGTGCGTATTACCTGAAAACACAACCCGCTACGGGGGAGACTTACCCGAAATCTGATTTATTCAACAAAGCCGACCTGCTGGTGAAAACTGTTAAACTCACACCGGAAGCCAACCAGGATCTTGAGGATATCTGGTATTACGGGTACCACCATTTCGATGAGGAGCGGGCCGAAAGATATATTAATTTGCTCTCCGGTATTTTTTGTTTTTGAGTGACCATAATATCGCTCCCCTTTCCTGAACTGGAGAATACATATTGGCACTACCCGTTGAACGGTATATGCTTTATTTTCTGCATACTAATACTGAAATTTTTATTATCCGTATATTAAGTCAGCATCAGGATGCAGGCCGTCATCTTAACTGACACTAGTCAGTGACTACATTGCGCTGCGTGAAAACTGACAGGGTTACAGGGGTGTACCAGGTCAGAATTCACGTAGCGCATCCTCCCCTTCTCTGCTTCCTTCCTTTTTTGGTTCGATCCTGTTTTCCTGGCATTACCCCAATTCTCCCAAAAACCGTAAAACAGCCATCAACCCGCGTCATGACTGGCTTCATGGAGGATCTGAGCAGAAAAAGGATCCTTTACGTATTTGGTTTTACCCGCAATAATGCGGGATAAGACAACAAAAGGATCCGCGCGCTGCGATTTATTGTCATGGCAGGATCGGCCCGTCAGGTGCAAAATACCTGTATCCATAAACAGTGCGTGCGCTACGTGAAAAATAACTCATGAACAGCATCATTCCCCTGCAGAATTCACCAGAACGCGTCTCCCTGCTGCCGATCGCCCCGGGCGTTGATTTTGCGACCGCGGTGGCACTCCGGCGGATGGCCACCTCAACAGGTGCCACGCCGGCTTACCTCCTGGCGCCGGAAGTGAGCGCCCTCCTCTGGTATATGCCTGACCAGCGTCACCACATGTTGTTCGCCACCATGTGGAATACCGGGATCCGTATCGGTGAAGCCCGGACGCTCACCCCGGAATCGTTCGACCTGGATGGTCTGCGCCCGTTTGTTAGGGTGCTGTCGGAGAAAGTGCGCGCGCGGCGCGGGCGGCCACCAAAAGATGAAGTGCGACTGGTGCCGCTGACGGATGCCAGTTTTGTGCGTCAGATGGAAAGCTGGATGGTCACCACCCGCCCCCGCCGGCGTGAGCCGTTATGGCCGGTCACGGATGAGACAATGCGCAACTGGCTGAAACAGGCGGTGAAGCGGGCTGAAGCTGACGGCGTGCATTTTTCGATCCCCGTGACGCCGCATACTTTCCGTCACAGCTATATTATGCACATGCTTTATCACCGGCAGCCCAGGAAGGTCATCCAGGCACTGGCCGGGCATAAGGATCCGCGCTCGATGGAAGTCTATACCCGGGTATTTGCGCTGGACATGGCTGCCACCCTGGCCGTTCCCTTTACCGGTGACGGTCGCGATGCCGCGGAGATCCTTCGCTCCCTGCCCCCGGCCGGCTGAGATTGGCACGCCTGGCATGACGTCCTGTATTCCGCTAATACGGAATACAGGAGCAGAGCGCATTCAGCCCCCTCCCTGCTCCAGCACACCAGTCCATCATGCTGATGACTGAACCGCCGTGGTCTTACCCGGTGACCTGCAATCCTGCAGGCATCAACATACCGCAGACAAGACAGGGCACAATGCAGGCATTCTGGCCGTGCATCCCACGGTGCGTTATTTCCTGAAAGCTCAGCGAATCATCCCGTTAACTGCGACAGTCATTGACCATCTGTGGCCCACATTTTTCTGCCATCCGGCTCCCGTTTCCTGATCGCATTTAGCAGCGTGAAGCTGGCGCCGGGTTATACAAACAGCTGCAGTCTCATCCTGCCGGGCTAAATCTGCAGTACACAGGGGAACGGATACCATCAGGTAACATGACCGTCTCAGCATCCGATTGAGATCTTCGTAAGGAGTATAGAGCTTTACTGAAAAATTGACTGTGGCATGTTATCACCCATGAAATAGTGAACAGACCAGGGAATACCCCCGTTAAACCCGCATGCCGTAGTCAATATCTGCGTATCAAGACCCGAAATCACATATTACAGTCAATATTGTTCGATCCGGGCAGACATGATAGAGAATAAATATTGACTGCGGTATGCGTGATGCATATCACAGTCAATGGAATGTCCTTAGCGGCATACGGCAGTCATGATATGCATATCGCAGTCAATTTTCTGGCTTCATCGCTGAGAGGGCTTCAGCCAGTTTAAGAGGATCGATGCCCGCAGCCTTCAGCGCCTTAATGACTTCGTCATAATTTTGCTCTGGCGCCTTCTCTTCTTCCTCATTGCGCGGAACCTTCACAGGGCCACTGATGAGTTTGGGGTTGCGATAATGCACGCTGAAATAGGTGGCTCGGCCACGTTTAAACTCGGTGTAATCCAGATAACCAATATCCCGCAGCTGCTCCATCGCCTTACGCACCGTGTGGTTCTGCGTATAGACATTTGAGGTGAGATTCAGCCGGTCACGCATCCGTTTCATGGAAATAGGTGCAGGATTCGGGGGAAGACTTTCGATGTAGGTATAAAGCGCCTGGGCTGATTCCTTGCGCTGCAGGGCGTCAATGGCTTTCAGCCGCAGCAGTACCCTTCTGTCCATGTGGTAAAGCTCAAACAGCTTAGGTTCAGCCTTGATCTCAACGATATCCTCGTTGATGTCATAATAGGCTGACTGCACCAGATGTGTGGTCCATCCTTTGGTCTCGCTCTGGAACTTCAGCGTAACCGAGGCGAGTTTAAACAGGGAATTACTGATGCGATCGCGCATTTTTTTGTTTGAACGACGGGAGTCAAATCCGCACATCTTAACGAATTCGACGAACGACAGTTCCAGGGTGTCACTTTTTACCCCATACTCCGACATGGAGCGAATTATCCCCAGCCAGACTTTAAAATCCGTGTCCATATCAAGACGCGAACCGGTGATCTTAACGTCAGTGTATCCTTCGCTTTTGGCAATGGACAGCTGTACAAGCTCCTCAGTCGCGTCTGTAACGTTTTTCCGGTTCGCCTTGCTCTTCCCTGTTGATTTCAGAGTTGGGACGAAGAGACCGAGTCTCATGAGCGCTACTGGCTGCACGGTACTGGTGCTGTTGACATCCAGCTTAACAACTTCACCGGTTGTCTTATCAACCTCCTGAAGGTTCAGAAGTAAGCTGTTATTTTCGCTCGTCATCTTGATCCTCAACGGTTATCCACAAAAGGATGTAGTAATACGTATCGCAGTCAACGGATATACATACCTCAGTAAATACCGTTGCATATCACAGTATTAGATTATGCATATAACAGTCAACATTTTACATTCCACAGTCGATCCAGACAGACGTTAAAGCCAGTTACAGCGCATGCTGGAGCGATCCGGGGATCTCTTTTGGATCTCATTATGATCTCCTTGGGATCAATTATTGGATCGAGACCATGAATAACCCAGATACAAGCCCGGAAGCGCCACGCCAGATATCCAGAACCCTGGCCTTATTTTCCTGAATACGCTCTGGAAGATTGAGATCTACAAGTACAACAATGAAACATTGACTGCGGTATGCTGAGTCGTCTTTCCTCTTCCTCGACACAGATGCGGTAAGCATCATACCATAGTCAATATATTACATACCGCAGTCAATTTCATTATAACTGGCTGATCCCGAGCCATCTTTAGCAACCCGACGTACGTGCAATCTGTGAATTCTGTGATTTTCCGCTTCCTCGCCGCTTTCTCACTGTGTGAGATCGCTTACTGCGGCGAGCGGCAGTGATTAATATTGACTGCGGTATGTACTCTTTTGTAATCCCCTGCGTTCTTTCATTACCCAATGTGGTTCACTTTGCACTTTTTCGTGCACTTTGCGATTTTATTGTTGCTTTGCAATAAATTCCAAGATTTAATAAAATAATGCAAAGTGATGATTAAAGGATGTTCAGTATGGGACTCATGGATACACTCAACCAGTGCATAAGTGCTGGTCATGAAATGACGAAAGCAATCGCCATTGCACAGTTTAATGATGACAGTCCGGAAGCCCGGAAAATAACCCGGCGCTGGAGGATTGGTGAAGCGGCAGATTTAGTTGGCGTGTCATCTCAGGCTATCAGGGATGCCGAGAAAGCTGGCCGGCTGCCGCACCCTGATATGGAAACCCGTGGGAGAGTTGAGCAACGCGTTGGTTATACCATCGAACAAATCAATCACATGCGGGATGTATTTGGTACACGACTGCGCCGTGCTGAAGATGCGTTTCCGCCGGTGATTGGCGTTGCAGCTCACAAAGGTGGTGTTTACAAAACCTCAGTATCCGTTCACCTGGCTCAGGATCTTGCTCTGAAAGGACTCCGTGTTCTGCTTGTTGAAGGCAATGACCCACAGGGAACTGCTTCTATGTATCACGGATGGGTGCCCGATCTTCATATTCATGCTGAGGACACTCTCCTGCCCTTTTATCTTGGGGAAAAGGATGACGCCAGCTACGCTATAAAGCCCACCTGCTGGCCTGGCCTTGATATCATCCCGTCCTGTCTGGCACTGCACCGCATTGAAACCGAGCTGATGGGGAAATTTGACGAAGGCAAATTACCTGCTGACCCGCACCTGATGCTCCGTCTGGCCATTGAAACTGTCGCTCATGATTATGACGTGATAGTTATCGACAGCGCACCCAACCTTGGTATCGGTACGATAAATGTTGTATGCGCTGCTGATGTTCTGATTGTCCCTACTCCGGCAGAGCTGTTCGACTACACCTCCGCACTGCAGTTTTTCGATATGCTTCGTGACCTGCTTAAGAACGTGGATCTTAAAGGCTTCGAGCCAGATGTCCGTATTCTGCTTACCAAATACAGTAATAATAATGGCTCGCAGTCCCCGTGGATGGAAGAACAAATTCGGGATGCCTGGGGAAGCATGGTCCTTAAAAATGTTGTGCGCGAAACGGATGAAGTCGGCAAAGGTCAGATCCGTATGAGAACCGTTTTTGAACAGGCTATTGATCAACGTTCTTCAACCGGTGCCTGGCGTAATGCCCTCTCTATCTGGGAGCCTGTTTGCAATGAGATTTTTGATCGTCTGATTAAACCACGCTGGGAGATTAGATAATGAAGCGTGCTCCTGTCATTCCAAGACATACCACACATACTCAATCGACTGAAGATACTTCATCACCGGCGCCGGCCGCGCCGATGGTGGATTCATTAATTGCGCGCGTGGGTGCTATGGCCCGCGGTAATGCAATCTCTCTTCCGGTAAGTGGGCGGGAAGTAAAATTTACCCTTGAGGTGCTCCGGGGAGACTCTGTTGAGAGCGCTTCACGCGTATGGTCAGGCAATGAGCGCGATCAGGAACTACTTACCGAAGATGCTCTGGATGATCTCATTCCTTCATTTTTACTGACCGGTCAGCAGACTCCAGCTTTCGGCCGCCGGGTTTCTGATGTCATAGAAATTGCAGACGGCAGCCGTCGCCGTAAAGCCGCAATCCTGACGGAAAGTGATTATCGCGTTCTGGTTGGTGAACTGGACGATGAGCAGATGGCTGCATTGTCCCGACTGGGTAACGATTATCGGCCGACGAGTGCTTATGAACGTGGCCTGCGTTATACAAGCCGGCTGCAGAATGAGTTTGCAGGAAATATTTCTGCGCTTGCCGATGCGGAAAACATTTCTCGTAAGATCATTACCCGCTGTATTAATACGGCCAAACTGCCTAAATCCGTTGTTGCCCTGTTTGCACATCCTGGAGAACTGTCTGCCCGGTCAGGTGAAGCCCTTCAGAAGGCTTTTGCAGATAAAGAAGAATTACTGAAGCAGCAGGCTGAGACTCTCCACGATCAGAAGAAAGCGGGACTAATCTTTGAAGCTGAAGAGGTCATTAGTCTTTTAACATCCGTACTGAAACAATCTCCCGCATCAAGAGTTAATCTGAGCTCACGTCATCAGTTTGCTCCAGGGGCAACAGCATTGTATAAGGGCGATAAAATGGTGCTTAACCTGGATAAGTCCCGCATTCCTGCGGAGTGTATAGAGAAAATAGAAGCCATTCTTAAGGAGCTTGAGAAACCAGGAGTCTGATGCGGACACGCATTATTCTACGGTGATCTCCCTTTACTTCATTTCCTTTCTCACAGGCCAGAAAACATAACTGGCCTGAATATTCTCTCTGGGACCACGGTCCCACCTGCGTCATCTGTCAG
>NZ_KV792972.1:0-109213 GCF_001808325.1 Klebsiella sp. HMSC16C06 | reverse complement strand
TTAAAGGCGCGGATAAACCGGATACGCTTCGTGGTGTTGCGCTGCATTTCGTTGTGCTCGACGAGTTTCAGGATATGAAGCCAGACACCTGGTACAAGGTTCTCCGTCCGACATTGTCATCCACCCGCGGCGGCGCGCTGATCATCGGTACACCGAAAGGGTTCTCCGAATTCCATAAACTATGGACTATCGGGCAGAACAAAGAGCTGCAGCGCAAAGGTCAGTGGAAAAGCTGGCAGTTTGTAACCGCTGATTCACCATTCGTTCCGACGGCAGAAATCGAGGCAGCCAAGAACGATATGGACCCTAAGTCGTTCGCTCAGGAGTACCTCGCCAGCTTCGAAAACATGTCAGGGCGCGTGTATTACCCGTTCGATCGTAGCGTTCACGTTAAGCCGCTGCAGTTCAATCCTAAATTACCGGTGTGGGTAGGCCAGGACTTCAACATTGACCCAATGTCGTCGGTCATCCTGCAGCCACAACCGAATGGGGAGCTGTGGGCTGTGGATGAGCTTGTCTTGTTTTCGTCGAATACGGCAGAAGTGTGCGATGAGCTGGAGCGTCGCTTCTGGCGGTGGAAATCGCAGGTCACAATTTTCCCAGACCCGGCCGGCGCCTATCGTCAGCACGCTCGTGGGGAATCGGACATCGACATCTTCAAGGAGAAGGGCTTTCTGCGTGTTGATTATCCGAAAAAGCACCCACAGATTGCTGATCGTGTGAACTCAGTGAACCGCATGTTGATGAGCGCCTCTGGCGAAACTCGTTTGTATATCGACCCTAAGTGCAAACATCTCATCGATTCACTGGAGAAAGTTATCTACAAACCAGGCTCTCGCGATATGGATAAGAGCGGGGGGATTGAGCACAGCGCGGATGCCTTGGGCTACCCGGTTCATCGTAGGTATCCCGTAAAAAATCGTGTTATTCTTGGTGGTTCAAGATAAGTAAGTACTTACCTATCATGGAAGAGAAGCAAATGGAATTGACTGATAAGCAAATTAAGGATCTTGTGGCAAGACGCCACCCCGAATACATAAAGAAAAAAGAGCACTGGGATTTCCTCGCCAGCACATACGCTGGCGGGCGTGCCTGGTTCGATGACAACATTTTCCGATACTTCAAAGAAGGTGATCAGGAGTTCAAGGAGCGTCTGGAACGCGCCTACCGCTTCAATCACACCAGGGAAGTGGTGAACCTGATTAATAAATATCTCTTCAAAGAGGACATCCATCGAAATGTAGAAGAAGCGCCTGAGCCAATTCAGAAATTCTGGAAACGCGCGACACGACAGAATGTTTCCATCGATGGCTTTATGTCCGCGCTTGACCTCCAGTCCTCCATCTATGGCCGTGTCTGGGTGGTGGTCGATAGCACGATGGATAGTGACGCAGAATCCGTCGCTGACGAGAAGAAGAAGGATGTTCGCGCCTATGCCTACTGGATTTCTCCGCAGCAGATGTTGGATATGGCGTGGGACGATGACGGCAATTTGATCTGGGCGCTGATTGTCGAAGTGGCGCGCGATGATCAAGATCCTTTTACCTCATCTGGCCAGGAATATCAGCGTTATCGTCTATGGACACGTAACGAGTGGTATCTATTCCGGGAAGAGGTTAAGAAAGGCGCCGGGAATGCCGGTCGTCGGACCGCAAAAGTTGTGCTTGAAGATAAAGGCGAACACAAACTTGGCGTTGTACCTGTGTTTCCTGTTGATTGCATAGGGGAGAGCGAATCGCCGTATTTTAGCCCGTCGCTTATTGATGATATCGCCTACCTTGACCGTGCAGTAGCCAACTATCTGTCGAACCTTGACGCCATTATTCAGGATCAGACGTTCAGCCAACTGGCCATTCCCGTTCAGTCGCTCCTGCCAGGCGATGAGAATCACGCAAAGGTAATGGAAATGGGGACAAAACGCGTCTTCACCTATGACTCGGAAAGTGGCAACCAGCCTTTTTATTTGTCGCCAGACCCTAAGCAAGCTCAGATGATCATCACCACTATCCAGACCGTGATTAATGAGATCTACCACTCCGTTGGGGTCGCTGGCGAGCGAACAAAGCAGGATAACGCTAAGGGGATCGATAATTCATCCGGGGCCGCCAAGTTATATGACTTTCAGCGGGTTAATAGTCTGCTTATTACTAAAGCCGAGCGTCTTGAGCGGGCTGAACGCCAGATGATGTTTTTGGCGGCGAAGTGGATGGGGGTCGATCTCGATGAGGAGCATTCGCTGATTGCCTATCCAGAGAGCTTTGATATCCGCGGTCTGACGGATGAATTTGCCGTTGCCGAGAAACTTGGGCTGCTGGAAGCACCGGATTCTGTGCGTCGATATCAGATGGAAATGCTCATTGAGAAAATCTTCCCGAATATTTCGGCCGCGATGCAGAAAGAATTTGAGAAAGATCTCTTGAATTTTCCGCCAAAAAATGCTCTTAACACCCTTGAAAATAAGTCAGTACTTACTTATCATTGTGATACAGTCCAAGAGAGCGGACAAGATCTATCCCAAGGGAATGGGAACTCATCAACTCAAGCAACCGAGTGATAAGTAATTAAAAGGAATTTTTATGAATCTGTGGCAAATGCTAATGGCCCGTCGTGGCCTCATGGATGTCGCCGAATCACATGAACGTGGTGGCGCAGGTGCTGGAGCTCCCGCTGGTGCAGAAGAGCAGGGCACCCAGGAATCTGGTAAGCAGAACGGCGAGCAGAAAGATCAGCCGAAAATCGAAGACGATGAATTCGGAGGGATGACTCAGGAAGAGTTGCTCGCTGAATTGCGTAAATCCAAGAAAGCCGGCGCTGACCTGCTGAAAGAGAACATGAAACGCAAGGAAAAAGAGCGTGCCATGGCCGATCAGCTGGCTCAGTACGGTGATATCGATCCGGCACGAGCACGCCAGCTTCTTGAAGCTGAGCAAGCCGCAGAAAACGCACGCCGTGAGGCGGAGCAAGCTGAACTGGAACGCCGCGGTGAATTCGATGCTGTGAAAAAGCAAATGATCGAAGCTCACCAGGCTGAGATAGCTCAACGTGATGAACGTTTTTCCGCTCTGGAGAGCGAAAACGCCGCACTTAAAGCCCAGCTGGTTGAAATGACCGTCGGTGCGTCCTTTTCTGGCTCCAATTTCCTGCGTGAAAAAGTTCTGATGACTCCGGCTAAGGCCCGCGTTATCTACGGCTCTCATTTCGAAGTGGGTGAAGACGGTAACGTCGTTGGCTATGACAAGCCGGCAGGTCAGAAAGAGCGTGCTGTTCTGGTTGACGGCGAAGGTAAGCCGTTACCGTTCGAATCCGCGATTGAGCGTATTTTACGTGCAGATCCGGAAGCTGACGCTTTATTGCGCAGCGAAGCTAAGCAGGGTGCTGGTTCAATTAGTAAACCGACCCACAAAGTAACCCAGCCGAAGAACAAGTCGACAATGGATAAGTTGACTGCCGGTTTAGGGAAAATCGGAATCAAGTAACATCTTAAATCATAGGGAAATGAAAGATGCCATTACTGCGTGAAGAAGCTGAAAAGCTGTCTAATAACGAGCTTGAACAGGGCGTGATCGAGACCATTATCGATCGTGACGACCTGTTTGCCGTCCTGCCTTTCATGAAGATCAATTCGAAGGCATATCTGTATAACCGCGAAAAAACCCTGAGCGAAGCTACTTTCATTGATGTGAACGACACCATCACCGAAGGTGCTGCAACCTTCGAAGAGAAAGTTGCGAAGCTGCGCATTCTGGCTGGCGACGTTGACGTCGACAAATTCCTGGCTACCACTATGGCTGATACTAACAACCAGCTGGCTATCCAGGTTCGTCAGAAAGTCAAAGGTCTGGCTCGTGCCTTCCGTCGCAATCTGATTGTTGGCGACTCCACCACTAACAACAAAGCCTTCGACGGTATTCCGAAGCTGATGCATGACGATCAGAAGATCGACATCTCCGGCGCCTCCATGACTTTCTCCATGTTCGACGAACTGGTCGACGCAGTTAAAGATCTGGGCGCAGACTGCATCATGATGCGTTCTGAGCATCTTCGCGCATATCGTGCGCTGCTGCGAACTGTAAACGTAGGCCCGTCCGAAATCATGATGGAAAACTTCGGTCGACCAATGCTGTGCCATAACGGCGTTCCGTTTATCGTAAACGACTTCATTCCGGTTGCGGACTCCACCAAAGCGGATATCTACTGTCTGCACCTTTCTGAAGAAAACGGTGTAACTGGTCTGTACGGCGGCGAAAACGCCGGTATCGTTGTGGAAAACATTGGCACCGTTCAGAACAAAGACGCAGTACGTACTCGTGTGAAGTGGTACTGCTCTCTGGCCAATAAGCACGACAAAGCTATCGCGGCGCTGACTAACGTCAAAATTTAATCCTAATAATAGGTAAGTACTTACCTATTATTTTTAAATGGGTGGGCTATACGCCCGCCCTTTTTATAGGAGCGATATATGTCAGAAAAAAAAGTGAAGATCACTGAAAAGGCCTTCACCGACTTTACGGGGGTTATGTTCCGTACTTCTTTCACTAAATCGGTGTCCGATCATCCAGTAAACGAGCGCATGCAGAACCGTATCACCGCAGCTATGCGAGCGGTTCCGATGGAGCCCACTGTCGCTGTTACTGGTGTGTCGGTAAGTCCTAAGTCGGCATCGGTGGAGGTGAAAAAAACGGTTCAACTCACGGCTACCGTGGCGCCTGCTGGTGCTACCAACAAGAAAGTTACCTGGGCGTCGAAAAATGCTGAATTTGCAACGGTTGACGCGGCTACTGGTCTCGTGACCGGCGTTGCAGAAGGGACTGCAACAATTGAAGTCACGACCGCAGACGGCAGCTATAAAGCAACCGCAACTGTTCAAGTTACAGCAGCTGCAGCCTGATTCAGCAACAAGGGGTGGCTCTGGCCACCCTGTTCAGAGGAAAACTCATGAAACCAGCAAAAATTCATCTTCTGGAACCTCAGTTCCTTGGATACACGGGCATCCTGTGCGGCGTTTACTTTAAAGACGGCATTTCTGTAGCAGAGCTGCCATTCCTCGATCAACAGCGGATCTGCGCCTCAATGCGTGCCGAAACGATTGATGGGCAAAATGTCTCTCCATCAGCTGCCTTCAGCAATCGTAACGAGCTGGTGGCCGATCAGATTGTGGAGCCTACGGCCCCTGATATTGTCCCTATGAAACGTGGCGTCGCGAATGAGGAGACAAAACATGTGCAGCGCTTCACCCGAGAAGAACTGGAGTCCATTGCTGACTGTGAAGGTATCGCCGGCCTGCGCCAGATCGGTAACACGCTTGGCGTGAAAGCGAAGGGCATTGTTGAAATGATTGAGGGCATCCTGAAAGCACAAGGCGGTGAGTGATGGCTCTGATCGACACGTTTCGTAGCGGAGACATCGTGTCTCTGACCTTCGCCTTTAACGTACTGGATATCGATTCCGCCTCTTACACCGTGCGAGATAGTGCAGGTACCACACTTGTGGATGAAGAGCCTCTCGATATTGCAGAAGGCCAAATGTCTATACCGGTTGTGATCTCAGCAGAGCATAACCAGCTGGTCGAAAAAGAGCGTGATCTGCGCTACGTCATCGTGAAGGCCACAGCGGGTGGGCTAACCCACGAAGAGCGGCAGATGTATGTGCTGCTTAATAGCTTTGAACTATCCGTCCCGGGTCAGTCGTTTGCCACCGTAGCCGATGCTCAAATGCAGGCCATTGATATGATCAATGGAGATACATTGCTGGCTGATGGAGAGGGGTTGATGCGCAAGCGGCTAATCGAAGCGACACGGCGAATCAAAACCTTACCTTTCTCTATCCGGAGGATCATGCGCATCGATTTCGACCGGTATGACCGTCCCCAAAACATGCTGAATGTCTATGACATTCCCTGGGGGGCTGACGGTGTGTATCGGCAGGATTTGGTGGACTGGGAGCGGATCACTTCGGAGCAGTTTGCGGATTTGCCAGACTACTTCAAAGAGGCGCTGCTTCTGGCCACCGTTAATGAGGCATGCGAGATCGCCAATGGCAACGATATTGCGAGTGCGCGTGAAGACGGCATTTTGTCTGAATCTATCGGTGAAACAACCAACATGTACCGCACAAGCAAAGTGGCGAATGTCCGTGTGGCCCGCAGCACCTGGCGATTGCTTATTAGTTACATCAACAATCGGATGATTGTTCGTCGTGCGTAACACACGTCGTGCTCTTTACTTCTGGTCGACAGGCCAAAGACGGGAAACCGCGCCTCCGCCTGGTAATGAGTGCGACGACTTCACACAAGGAGAGTGGATGAATATTTCGTGGCAAGCCGAATTGTCGATCTACCGGTTTGGTTCCAAAAACGTCTACGGTGAAGCGCAATTGCAGTTCGTCAGGAAGACGAAAGTAGGCGTCGTTAAATTTGAACAGAGCAATGAAAAATCGTCCGTCAGGGCAGATAGCTCTGGAAGCCGCGGAAAGGCAGCGCTGGAGTTGTTTGACGCAGTACTTATTGTTCCACTTGAAGCCGCTGTTCAACTCGATGACGTTCTTGTGCTGGAGGGACAGAAACTGAAGGTCTCAAGCGTACATCGGCGATGGGGACTACGTGGCCGCCCTGGGCATCTTGAGCTGGGGGCGAATATATGGGTTTGAAATATGACGCACACCAGTTTAAGCGTGCCGGCGCCAGACTTAATAACAGCCAGAAAGCGTTCAAGCGATACCTAATCAGGGACATGGAAAAGCTGGCGCGTCTGGTTGAACGACTGGCACGAGCCATGGCCCCGCTTGAAACCGGATCGCTGGAGAGCGCCATTTTTGCGCGGGTTGTAAAAGAAGGATACGCGGGACTTCGTATTGAGCTTTCCGTATCAGGCGCAAAGCAGCGCGAAGGGCATCCAGGCGTTGAGGTGGGGGACTATGCCAAATACATGGAGCTTGGTAAGTACCGTCTTGGTTATTTGTCTCGTATGAAGAATGTTACCAACCCTCCTGTCGCCGGCGTGAAGCCTAAAGTGGGCCCATATTTCCTTGAGCGAGCGACTCAGATCAGCGAAAAGCAATTTTCGCAGACGATCTTGGAAGCTGCCAGAAAAGCAGGATTTACGCGAGGTTGACGTGTTTGTAGAAGCATTCGCAAAATTGATACAAAAAAAGGGGCTTGGAAAAGTAGGGACGGACATTTTCTGTCACTATATGCCAGCAAAAGTTAAGTCTGGCATCTTGCTGATTAATCCCAATACAGGCATAGCCATCGACCCGGATTTGCAGGGTTTTTACTTCGACTCATTCACGATAGTAGTTCGCAATGCGAGTATTACAAAATCTGTTGAAATGGCCAACGAAATCATGGACATCCTTCCTGTTAGCAACGTTGAGTCTGACGGGGTATTCTTCAAAATGGTTAGGCCGATGGCGATGCCAATAACGTACCCCATAAATGACGGATCGCTTATTGAAACGGGGATTCCACTTGAATTTGCCGGGTACTTTATTGAACTGAATAAATAAGTAAGTATATACTTACTATTGTGTGTCGGAATGATACTGTTTTAACGGAAAAAGGAGTTTTCCAATAATGTCCAATACCCATGTTAAAAACATCAAGCTTGGCGCCTGCAAGGTGTCGTTTGGTGGCGTGGATCTGGGTTACACCAAAGGCGGTGTTCAGGTTGAAATCGCAACCGAAACGCTGAAAGTGACCGTAGACCAGCTGGGCCAGACCACGATCTCCGAGCTGATCCAAGGCCGCAACATCACCATTACTGCGCCGCTGGCTGAATCCGTGTTGAAAAACATGGTCGATCTGATGCCAGGTTCAACGCTGAGTTCTGGCGAAGATACCGTAACCATCACGTCTGCGCAGGGTGTGAACCTGATCGACGTTGCAAAAGAGTTGGTGCTGACCCCGCAGGATGCGACGGATTATGTTCTGACCATCCCTAAAGCAGCAACCGCGGGTAACTTCACCATGACCTACCAGTCTGACGATGTTCGCGTGTTCTCAGTTGAGTTTTCCGCTTACCCGGACGACGCTGGCGTGTTGGGGAAAATGAGCCTCCCAAAGCCGGTTGAGAGCGTCACGCTGACCCCGTCTTCACCGACCGTAAAAGTGGGCGCTAAAGTTCAGTTGAGCGCAACCTTTACCCCGGCCGATGCAACCAATAAGACTGGCTTGTGGAGCTCTGATGCGACTGATAAAGCAACCGTAGATCAGAACGGACTGGTAACTGGTAAAGCTGTCGGTTCAGCCAATATCACCTTCACAACTAATGACGGCGCCAAGAAGGCGACCAAAGCCGTCTCTGTAACTGCCGCAAGCTAAATTGTGATAACCCAAGAGGCCCATGGATGGGCCTCTGTATGAGTTTAAAAGGATTTAAACCATGACCAAATTACTCGATCTCGACTCCATTCTGCCGCCGAAAAAAAGCATCAAATTTGGTGGCAAAGAATATCCCATCGTTGAAATGACCGTCGGCCTCTTTGTTTCTATCAAGCAGATGGAAGACAAAGACCTCATGAATATGTCTCCCGTCGACCAGGTAACTGCCTACGCAGAACTGGTACGCAAGGTCATTCCGTCAGTACCTGACTCCGTTCTGGAAAAACTGACTGTCCAGCAACTCCAGCAGATCTTCACTTTCGCCATGGAAGTGATTGATGAAGAGAACGAAAAAGCGGCTGGCGAAGGGGCAAAGTAATATCCCGCGATGAATCCGGGGTAAAGACCGTTTCGATAGATCTCGGATTCTATTTCAGTCGTGTAGTTGCTCACTACGCCGTATCGCCAATAGAGCTACTGAGTGTCCCGTTGACCATGTTCTGGATGCTCAGCCGCAATATCGATCGTCTGCGAGCGGAAGAGGATGTCCGCAATCTGCAGGTCGCCCGCGTCGCCCAAGCGGATGGCGATGGCGTTAAGGCGTTCATGGAGGGTTTGCAACTCAGGATTGGAAGGCCAGTCGTTACTGATAAAGTCTACCGTCCGCATATGGATAAGGCAGACCCCGACGCCAAAGAGCAGCTGATGCAAATTTTTGGCAGAGGATGACAAGGGAATGTCACAAAACGTAGAGTTTATCCTGTCGCTGGAAGACAAACAGTTTACGGCGTCAATCGACCGGGCGGGTAAATTACTTACCAAATTTGGCGAGCGGGCTACCAAACCGGCTCAAAAAATTAAAAACCTCGAGCGCTCTCTGGGTTCGGTCTCCAGCATTCTTGGCGCTCTTGAAACCAGACTCAATTCTACGGCAGACAAACTACAGGACGTAGCTGCCGGTTTTGAGCTCGTTTCCAACACCTCTAGAAAGGCACAACGTGAACTGTCCGCTATCAGCACTGATTTGCGGACATTCACCGATCGCGTTGATTCAGCCACATCGTCTACGCACAAGTTCCTGGCCTCATTGCGGAAGGTTCAGTCGGAACTCAATGAGTTTTCTGATTGGGTTAAATACGCAGGAGACCATGCCGGTAAATTCAACACTGAGATCAAGGGTGCCACTACTTCTCTTGGTGGAATGAACACCAGACTAAATGCGACCAGCAAGCGTCTGAGTAATTGGGGAACAACGACAAGCCAGGCGGCCGAGGGGTTAAAAAAAGTCAAAGATCAGATGGATGGCGTTATTCGAAGCCAGCAGCTGATCAGCCGTCCGGTCAGGGTTAGAACAACCACAACGGGCGGGGGAGGCAGCGGAGGTGGCGCTGATCGATTTACCGCTGCGTCCCATCGCGGTGGTGGTCGTGAAAATGGCGTCTTCTCTGGATTACGCGGCAATATTTTCCTTCTGGGGGAAATTGGGGATGCGGCCAGAACGGTCACTGACATCCTGTTTGGTTGGCAGAAGCCGATCGTAGAGGCTGCGGCCGAGATGCAGCGTATGCGTGTCATGTTGCGTGGGTTGAACAAGGATAAGGTCAATCCTGGAGAAGCTGCCGCCCAAGACATGCAGTACATCGTGGACATGGCTAAAAATGCCCCATTTGCGATGCAGGCTTTAACCGACTCATTTGTGAAGTTCCGTTCTGCTGGGCTCGATCCTACAGATGGCTCGTTAAAGGCACTGGTGGACTCAGTCGCACGTTTTGGTGGCGATAGTGAGTTGCTTAAGCGAGCGGCGGTGGCCGTCCAACAGATGTCTGGTAAAGGCGTTGTGTCGATGGAAGAGCTCCGCCAGCAATTGGGTGAAGCGGTTCCAAATGCGATGAAGGCTATGGCAGATGCGGCTGGTATCACGATGGGGGAGCTAACCAAAGCCGTCTCCAGTGGGACCGTTGAAGCGAAACAGGCTCTTTCATTGATGTTTGTTGGTTTGCGTGCGGAAAACGAAAATGCCGCCAAAGATATGATGCAAACCTACACCGGTGCGTTGGCGCAGCTGCAAACCTCTTTCACTCTGTTTGCCGATCGAGTAGGGCAGGCTGGATATCTTGATTCTCTGACCAAGGGGATGAAAGAGCTGGTGGCCGTAATGAACAGCGCAGAAGGCATTTCGTTCGCTAATTCATTGGGAGAGGGGCTTACCACCGCGATTGATGGCCTGCGCGAGCTGGCGCAATGGTTGGCTAAGAATCAGGAGTTGGTTATTACGCTGGGCAAAATTGTCGCCGGAATGGTGGCATTTAAAATGCTCAGAGCGGGCATTTTAGGTGTTGTCGGCGCCGGCGGCCAGATGCTTTCCACCTTCATGAAGATGTCCACTGTAATCCAGACACCATTCACGCTGGGGGCGACGGCGGTCACTCGTTTCAATCGTGCTGCACGCATGGGGCTGGCACCAATCCCATCGCTCATTTTTGCCATTCGTGGCGCGATTACGGGGCTGAAAGGGGCATTTGCTGGGCTGACTGCGTTTATCGCAGCAAACCCGATTGGTGCTGCGTTTACTGTTGCAACAGTGGCTGTTGCCGGGCTGATCACCTACATGACCATGCTTCGCAACGAAACGTCCAAAGTTGTTGAGGAGATTCGCAAAATCCCCGAAGCGATGACGGCGGCCAAGCGCGCACAAATGGCGGATTACAAGGAACGTCTTGATCGCCAAATAGCTCAGAAGGAGCAGGAGCTAAATTCCGGTGAAAAAATGGTCTACGGACCAGGGATGGCCGGAACCACTATCAAAATTGACCGTAAGAAGGTCGAGTCCGAACTGAGCGACCTTCGCAAACAACGCGATAGAGTTAGTGGGACTATTGATCTGGGGGACACTGCCGTCTCCAAACGTCTCGCAAAAGAGGCGGCTGAATCTCAGATTGAAAAAATCCGCGATGAAAACAAAGATTTTTCGGCCAAGTTCGTGAAAGCGCGCCAGGAAGCTTTGGATAAAATTCAGAAGATCAATGACGACAAGTCTTTGTCCGATGATGAAAAGAACAAGCTGCTGGGGCCATTACGAGAAACGGTAAATAAATCTTATCTGGTACCAGCCCAAAAGTTGGTTGAGTCTTTATCATCGCGCAAGACCGCAACTGAAAAGCAGATCGCACACTTCAGCGATCTGCTGGAAAAGGCGAAAAAAGAAGGAAACACAGAACAGGTACAGAAGCTGCAGGGCAGTATTCGTGGCTATCAGGAACATCTTGAAACTGTTGCTCAGGAACTGACACAGGCTGAGTTTGAACGCGATAACGCGGCGAAAACCGGAAAGGGCGTGAAGACCAACCAGGGAACAGTGCTTGGGTTGGGCACCAGCGACAAAGGCGCTGATAAAGCGCTCGCGCAGTACATGCGCAACCAGATGGACTCTGCAGTTTACCAGCGCACGCTGCCTGATGGCACACCAATGATGGATTTTGAAGGAAAACCTATCATTGGGCCGAAGCAGCTTAAAACCCAGCTTAACCTGCAGAAAGCCTCCACTGCATCGTCTCTGGAAAAGATGAGCGAGAAGGAGCGTGCAGCCGCCATAGCCGCACTAACCAAAGCTCGTGAACAGGATGCTGCTGCCGCCGAGAGGGCGGGGAAGCGTACCGCGAATGCCTCTGAACGCGCCGCGAAGAGGGAGGAAAGTGCGCAACAGAAGCTGGCTGCCGGCTTCCAGAAGGCTCTGGATAAAGCTGATCAGCTCATGGGGCAAATGGGCGAAAGTTCAAAGGCCACCGTGTCGTTTGATCAGTCGCTGCGTGATGTCACTAAGTCACTAACCGATCTTGCAAACGCCACGCCTAACGAGTTTATCTCGCAGGAGATGGTTGACCAGGCTAAAAAACGTCTCGCGGATTTGAGGAACGCTACCCCCGAATACCGTGAAATGTTTAATCGCCGCAACGTCGAGCAAATGATCAGTGCTTGGGCTCCGGAATCGGATTCGATTATCAGCGCAGGCTTGATGCAAAGCCATGAGGAGAAGGCTGCCGAGTTTTCGGATACCTACAACCGCAATCTTAAGGCGCTGATCGAGCTGCGTGATAAGGCGACTGACCCGAAAATCATCTCGCTTTACAACAAGCAGCTTAATCAGCTGGTGGCCGCTGGCAATAATGCGCTGATTAAGCAAACAGGTACAGCGACCCAGCAGTTGGCTCTGGAGTATGAGAACCTGGCTGAGCAGATTGAGGGCACCTGGACAGATCTGTTTAGCGGCTTAACCGACACGCTTACTGACTTTGTTGTTAACGGGAAGATGAGCTTCTCCAGTCTGGCCACATCGATCCTTAAAGACATCACCAACATGGTCGTGAAGACCCAGATCACTCTGCCTCTCATGAATATGTTGGGAATGGGAACGACAAACGCCGGCAATGCACAAAGTGGAAATCTCATGAATGGCGTAGCGTCTGCGATCGCTAATCAAGGGGTTCAGCTCGGTAATTCTGGTGGGGCGGTGGCCAATGGGGATAAATCTGTCGGCGAGGCCACCAAGGAGACAGCCTCCGGCGTGAACTCTATGGGGCAAGCGTCTCAGAATGCGGCCAGTGGTTTAAGCCAGGCGGTGAATGGTGTCTGGGACTGGACGAAGTCATTGTTCACCGGTACTGACGCTACGAAAGATCAAACCAAAGCGGTTAACAGCAGCATCCTCAGTATGGGGAATCTGTCTACCGCGGCTGGGGCGCTGGCAGCTACATTCGCCATGGTAGGTGCTTCGTCGTCGAGTTCGTCCAGCCGTTGGCTGAATTTCGGTCTGTCACTGGCCAGTACCGCAGTGTCCGCTTGGGCTGGGTCTTCGACGCCATCAGGCTCAAAGCCAAATGTGAAGAAGCACGCCAATGGCGGCATCTTTGGCAGGGAAGGGGTTGTGCCTCTGAGAGCTTATCAGAAAGGCGGAATTGCCACCTCACCACAGTTGGCGATGTTTGGCGAGGGCTCAATGAACGAGGCTTACGTTCCGTTGCCAGATGGTCGAACCATTCCAGTCACACTTTCTGCAGAGTCGGCTGGAAAGAGCACGGGTAACGCGGTGTCCCCTGTCTCAATTCAGATCAATGTGACCAAGGATGGACGAACCAGCGAGAGCAGCAGTGGAAGCGAGAGCAATCTCTGGAACGGTGCAGCGCGGCAAATTAAGTCGATTGTGCTTGAGACGATTGCCGAAGAGAAACGTTCTGGTGGTTCACTTAATCCGCATACCACCAGAGGGTAGTAAAGCCGGCCGCCTCAGCGGGCGGCCATCACAAGGAAGTGATATGTCGAGGAAAGTATTTAATTGGTATCCAGATTATGAGTCTGAGAAAACCGTAAAGCCTAACGTGACCGTGCTGAACTACGGCGATGATTACGAGCAGCGCCAGTCGCAGGGGCTCAATCGGATTAAAGAAGAGTGGTCTCTCACGTTCACCCGCAGCCATGACGTGGTAAACGACGTTGATGACTTTTTGACTGCCCGCGCAGGGGTGGAGTCATTCATTTGGACTAACCCAAGAGGCAAAGCAATTATCGTGGTTTGTGATAGCCATACGGTAAAGCGTTACCAAGGCTATCAAGTGCTTACGGCAACATTTAGACAGGTTTTTGAGTCTTAATTTGCGACTATAGATAAGTAAGTACTTATCTATTATTATATATCAACGTCACAGGATGTGACGTTGAGTTTTTCAAGGATGAAGTGATGGGTATTAGAGCTGATATTCAGAGTTTATCGCCTTCTGCGCTCATTGAGTTGTTCGAGCTGGATATGTCGGTGACAACCTCCGGCGGCAAGTTGTATTTCCATGCCGGCACCAACGGGCTTAGCCAGCCAATTGTCTGGCAGGGGGTTTCCTATGAGCCGTGGCCAATTAAAGCGTCTGGCTTTGATAAAAGCGGTCAGGGAACACTTCCTCGTCCAAAGATTCAGGTTTCCAACTACGACGGTGTAATTTCTGCGGAGCTGCAGGCCAATGACGATCTGATTGGCTGCAAAATCATTCGCAAGATGACGCTGGCACGTTTTCTGGACGCGGTGAACTTTCCGGATGGAAACCCGACCGCAGACCCAAGTCAGCATTTTGCTGATGAAATGTGGTTCGTCGAACAGAAGACCCTGGAGACGCACCAGTATGTCGAATTCGAGCTGTCCAGCGTCTTAGATCTGATGGGCGTTCAACTGCCGTATCGTCAGATCATCAAAAACAGCTGCCCGTGGAAATATCGCGGAACAGAGTGTGGCTACACCGGCCCATATTTCGACAAAAACAACCAGCAAACCTCTTTGGCCGGCGCCGACTACTGCACCAAGCGTTACGACGCCTGTAATGCTCGTCGCAACTACTTCGCGAATGGCGTTATTCATTTTGGCGGATTTATTGGGGCGACACGATATGAGTAACCAGACGTTACCTGAGCTGGGCTCAGAAGTCATGCAGGATATCTATCGCTGCGCTATTCAACGTTACCCGAATGAAGCGTGTGGCTTTCTTGTGCGCACACAGGGTGAGAAATATCGCTTTATGGAAGCGATGAATGTCTCTGAAACGCCACGTGAGGATTTTGTCATGCGTGCCAGCGACATTATTGCGGCCGAAGATGCTGGGGAAGTGATCGCTATTTGGCACTCTCACGTGGAGCGCAGCGCAGAGGCGTCAGACCCGGATCGCTCCGGGTGCGAGGCGACGGAACTACCGTGGATGATTCTGGCAATTCGCAAAAATGTGGAAAGCGATATGCCATTCCACTTTAGCGAAATGAACGTCATTTATCCGTGTGGTTTTGAGATGCCCTACCTCGGGCGCCCATACGTATTCGGTGTGTTTGATTGCTGGATGCTGTGCCGCGATTACCTAAAGCGTGAATTTGACGTTGAGCTGAATGCAAACGCCCACCTGCATATTCCTTCCTGGTACACGGGGGACAACGACATCCTCGACCAGAACTACCGAAATGAAGGACTTGTCCGCATGGCGCCGGGGACGGAGCCCCAGCGCGGCGACATCTTCTTCATCCAGTACGGGAAAATGCCAGATCACTGCGCGGTATACATCGGCGACGGCATGATCATGCATCACCAGATCGACCGTCTCAGCTGTCGGGCTTATTACGGTGGGATGTATCAGAAGCACACGACGCATCACCTGCGTCACAGGGATTTACTCAAGGGAGACGAGACGTGTCTGAATTAGTTCATGTTCAGCTCGGCGGTGCGATGGCAAAGAACTTTGGCCGCCACTGGAAATTGAAGGTGCGCAACACCAAACAAGCCATCGATTTGATTGAGGCGAATCGCCCGGGCTTTAAAGCTTGGATTAAACGTAACCGTAACCACTTCGATAAGTACCACATCCAGGTCACAAATAAGCAGGGCCACAAGTGGTCAATGGACGACACCGAATACCAGATGATGGGCGAGTCGGAAAATATCGCAAAAATCCGCATTACTCCCGTACCACGTGGCAGCGGTGGTAAGGCGTTTGGGTGGTTCCAGACTTTCGTGGGCGCCGCGATGATCGCTGTCGGCGCTCTGGCCTCTGGGCTGACTTTTGGTGCGTCTTCCGCGCTGGTGATGGGAGGGATGTCATTGATGATGGGCGGTGTGTCCATGCTGATTTCGCCGCAGGCATCAAATGCGTCTGTCAGACAGGCGGATAACACGGATTCGTTTTATTTCGATGGGCCTCAAAACACCAGCAACCAGGGAAACCCGGTTCAGCTTAATTACGGCGAGGAAATTTTAGTTGGCTCACAGATTGTGAGTTCTTCAATCACCATAGACCAACTGTAAGGGAAGTTTTTTGAACATGGATCAGTTCAAGAAAAAGAGATTGCCCCTCCTGATTGCGGGAGCGGGCGGCAAAAAGAGCTCAGGCTCAAGCCGTACACCAGTTGAAGCGGATGATACCGTTAATTCGCGGGCCATGGCGTCTATCCTCGATCTGCTCGGGGAAGGTGTTGTTGGTGGGCTTATTAACGGTGCTAAATCTATCTTCATCGATGGCGTGGCGCTGGAGAACGAAGACGGATCATTCAACTATTCCGGTGTAACCTGGGATTTCCGGGATGGTTCGCAAGACCAGAGTCCGATGTCTGGTTTCGATTTTGTCGAAACGCCAAAGGCCGTTAACACACAGCTGAAAACCACAAACGCGGTTACGGTTGCCATCGATAACGACGACGCTGATCGTGTCCGAGTGATCATGAAGTTCCCGTCGCTGCGTAGCATTGACAAGAAAACAGGGGACACAAACGGTACTTCTGTCCAGTTTAAGTTCCAGCTGGCCAATGGCAATGGCTCTTTCTATGACGTGATTGCTACAGGTGAGAGCAGCTCTGACGTGACGCTGACTGCGAAAAAGACTGGTGTCTACTACCGCAGTTACGAAATCCAGCTTCCAAAGCCTGGGCGTGCCTATAAAGTGCGCGTGCTTCGTCTCTCCGCCGACAGCAACGATCAGTATCTCTTTAACGATACTTGGGTCGACTCTATCGGTGAGATCGTTGACACCCCAATGAACTACCCGAACTCCGTTCTGGTTGGCCTTAAGGTTAACTCTGAGCAGTTTGGTAGCTCTATGCCGTCACGTTCGTATCTTATCCGTGGCCTCAAAATCCGTGTGCCTTCGAATTATGATGAAAACACGAACACTTATAACGGCGTTTGGGATGGAACCTTTAAGCTTCTGTCGTCTTCCAACCCTGCCTGGATTCTGTTCGATCTGCTGACCAATGCTCGTTACGGCCTCGGCAAATTTGTTTCGGAGTCAATGATTGACCTTGGCCAGCTTTATCAGATCGGTCGCTACTGCGACGAAGAGGTTGATGATGGCTTTGGCGGCAAAGAAAAACGCTTTGCAATCAACACCCAGATCACCAGTCGTCAGGACGCTTATCGTCTGATTCAGGATATTGCCGGCGCTTTCCGTGGCATGGTTTTCTGGGCTGGTGGCATGGTGAATATCATGCAGGACAGCCCATCTGACCCTGTCATGCTGTTTACCAATGCGAACGTAAAAGATGGCCTGTTTACCTATAAAGGCTCAGCTCGAAAAGACCGGCCGTCCGTAGCGTTGATCACTTATAACAACAAACAAGACGGCTATAAGCAGAACGTTGAGTATGTTGAAGATCAGGAAGCGATGGCCCGATACGGGGAGCGCAAGACCGAGGCCGTTGCGTTCGGATGCACCAGCCGAGGTCAGGCTCATCGTGTAGGTTTGTGGCTGCTCTATACCGCGCGTATGGAGTCGGACATGATCACCTTTACCGCGGGCCTGGACGCCTCGTTCCTGATGCCGGGCGAAACCGTTCTGATTCAGAACAAATATCGTGCCGGCAAACGCAATTCCGGTCGCATTGTCTCTTTCACCAAAAACAGCATCACCCTCGATGCACCTGTCTCTCTGAAAAAGAGCGGTAGCTTCATCCGTATCATCAATCAGGAAGGCAAAATCGTTGAGCGAGACATCAACGAGACCGGCGACAACATCACTAAAGTTACCTTCAAGACGGCGTTGGCCACAGCCGATCAACCAGTAGCGAATGGCGTCTGGACGATCACCGAACCAGACCTGGTTCCAATGCGGGCGCGCGTTGTCGCTATCGCGCAAGGTGAAACCCCGGGGTCGTTTGATATCACGGTGGTGCAGAACAATGCATCTAAGTACCAGGCGATTGATAACGGGGCCGCGCTCGTTCCAGAAAATACGACGGTTCTTGATCCCACATATTCCAAACCGAGCAATCTGGTCATCTCAGAAGGCACCTATCTGTCCAGTCCTGGCAACTTGTCCGTGAAGCTGATGCTTGCCTGGGAAGGTAAATCACCAGAATACTGGGTCAGCTGGCGCCGCTCCGACGAGGGCAACGTCTCCAACTGGCAATCTGCCCGCGCCACGGAAGAACAATATGAAATCGTCAATGTTGCCGAAAATGGGCGATATGACTTCCAGCTGTATTCCGTTTCCTTCGGCGGCAAAAAATCCGAGATCATTACTGCTGTCTATCAGGTAAAAGGCACGATGACGCCGCCAGGGGCGCCCACATCACTGACCGCGGTGGGGGATTATCGTAACGTGGTATTGAATTGGGTTAACCCTGATTCAGTCGACCTCGCGCAGATCAACGTGTATGCGTCCAAAACAAATAAGCTGGACACCGCGACACTCATTGCTCAGGCCGCCACAACGACTTTCACTCACGCTGGGCTGGGTGACAACGAGACCTGGTATTACTGGATTCGTGCGGTAAACAAACGTGGGATGGTAGGCCAGCCGAACTCGAACCTCGGTACAGAGGCCACCACTCGCGACGTATTGTCTTTCCTGAAAGACAAGATCACATCTTCTGAACTCGGCAAAGAGCTGCTCGACGAAATCGACAGCAAAGCCACTCAGGAGGCGGTAGACAACGCCATTGGCGAGGTTCAGAACTCAGTCAACGAGTCTATTCAGCAAGTTGAAAACGACCTTGCGCAAACCTCCTCCGAAATTAAGGCGCAGGTTGACTCTGTCAATCAGTCGCTGAAAGAGGACATTGATACCGTCAATCAGACAATTGTCGACAATATCGATACGGTCAACCAGACGATCAATACCAACATCTCCAACGTAAACAGCCAAATTGAAGCTGCAAAACAGTCTATTAAAGACGGCGACGCTGCTCTGTCGCAGGAGATTAAGAATGCGCAGTCATCACTGACAACGTCGCTGTCCCAGACCAGCAAAGATCTGACTGCGGCCATTCAGAAAGAGACGAATGACCGTATTGCAGATGTTAATGATGCAGCCAAGCAAGCGGCCGACCAACTGCTGAGCGCGAAGAATGAGCTGAAAACCTCTATCGATAGCTTGTCTGAGGTTGTGACCTCCGGTGACGAAAACCTCGCGCGACAGATCTCGCAGATTGCCGCTGGCACAGGGGAACAGTTCGACTCTCTGAAAATCTGGTATTTCGACCAGGACGCTGAAGGCTGGACGGAAGATGATAATGGCTACACGCCAATGAGCGTCACCAGCGATGGCTGGCTGAAAGCGAACAATCCGACCTCAACCTGTCGTTCCCCTAACGGATTGACGATCGATGCCCATGCTTATCGTTTCATTAAGATGCGCATTAAAAAGGTTGGCAACCCAACCTGGAACGCCAAAATGTTCTGGATCGGCGCTGATGAAACCGGCTGGAATGCTGGTCGCTCCGTGGTTATCAGTGAACCGGAATACGATGACAAGGGTATTGCGATTCTGACCCTGCACGACATTGAGTGGCGGGATTCGACAACGATTCGTCGTTTCCGCTTCGATTTCACTTCAGGTCAGGATGCGGACAATTACCTGTTATTCGACTGGATCGCCGTTGGTCGACCGACGCCGGGCGCAGGCATGGCCGCGTTACAGGAAGAGCAGCAGGCTCGTGCGAATGCAGATACCGCCGAAGCGCAGGCGCGCAGCACATTGGCTGCACAAATCCGCGGTTCATCTGAAAGCGGAAATCTGGACGACATTCGTTCTGGCCTGATCTATCAGGAGAAAAATGCTCGTATCACTGCCGATGCTGCGGAAGCGAGTGCGCGTGAATCCCTGCAGACTGAATTCAACAGAAACAAAGCCTCTGTTGCAGAAGATCTGCATACGCTGTCCACTGAACAAGCTTCCCAGGCAAGCAAGATTACCGGGTTGCAAACAAGCCTTGGCCAGAAGGCCGATGCCAGTGCAGTACAGACAATTTCCCAGAAGGTTGAAGAGCAGGGCAACACCCTTAAATCACAAGGTGCGGCATTGTCTACGCTGGATAATCGCGTAGGAAGTGTTGAGTCTGGTGTGTCTGCGAATAGCAAGGCGATCACGGGTCTGCAGTCGACCGTAACCCAGCAGGATAAAACCCTTAGCAGCCAGAGTGAAAGCATCACCACCCTGAATAACTCGCTGAGCGATATCCAGAGCGATACCGATACTGCCAAAAGCAACCCGAGCAATTTGCTGGTTAACGCCTCCTTTGAGCGTGACCTGGCAGGGTGGTCTGCAGGGAACAGCGTATCCAGTGTTATCAAGGCGAGTGCGCCCCATTCTGGTAGCAAAATTCTTGTTTGCGCCGCCGGCACGGTGCAAATCACGCAATCTGTAAGCGTCGTCGAAGGGCGGACATACAAGCTGTCCTCTTTTGTGCGGTGCACCACTGATGCGGTGATCAGCAGCCCTGGCAACAACAAACTGCGTATTGGCGCGGCCACGTTGCTCAAAGAGATTCCGATCCGTCCGGAGAATCTGCCCAAAGATGAAACATGGAAGGAGGTCTCTGATACCTGGAAGGCGACGCTGACCGGTAAAGTTGACGTATCGATCATGTCTTCTCTCAAAACCGGTTCTCAGTACTTCGATGATGTTGGTTTTGTTGACGTCACTGATGCTCTGGCGATTGAGGCGAACGCCAGTGCCACCAATGCTTTGACCTCTCGGGTATCGTCTGTTGAGGGCACCATCACCAGCCAGGGGCAGCAGATCACTTCGATGCAGAACAGCATCAAGAACAAAGCTGACGCCTCAGCTGTGACTAATCTGACAAACCGCGTAACTGCTGCCGAAAATCAGATCTCCAGCCAGTCCCAGAGCATCACCAGCCTGTCAAACTCGCTGGATAACGCCAATGCTGATGCGGATGCCTCGAAAGCGATCGTCGGCAACATGCTCAAAAACAACTCTTTTGAACGTGGTTTCGAAGGTTGGGAGTATGTCGGCTGGACTCTGCTGGAGGCCCAGAACCCCAAATCGGGGAAATACATCATCCAGGCGGGCAAACTGGCCTCTGGCGGTGACTCAGGCTGCAATCAAACGGTCGAGCTGCAGGCTGGCAAGACTTATCGTATCGGCGCATGGGTTCGCAAATCCGCTGACTTCGCGATCAATAATGCCGGCAACAACAAGATTAGCCTTCGAAACGCAGATCTGACGCCGTTAAAGGATATCCCGATCACCGGCGCCGGGCTGTCGACTAACTGGGCACTTATTAGCGGCGAGTATACGCCAGCCAAAACCGCCAGCGTGGTTGTGTCTCTGCGCGCAAGTGTCGCTTCCGGCTATATGTATCTCGATGACGTCTTCTGCGTTGACGTGAGCAATGAGAAAGCGATTGATGCGACGTCCAATGCGTTATCAACCCTCAACAGCACCGTGACCCAGCAGGGAAAAGACATTACGTCGAACTCCAACAGCATCACTTCGCTGTCAAACCAGATGGTTAACGGCCGCCAGAACATGTGGGTGCGTAGCGTATACAACGTACAACTGGCGAACAATGCCACCGAGCCGACCTTTAGCGATATCAACGGTAAGGCGCCAATCTCGATCGATGAGGTTCCTGACGCGGCAAAACTGGACTTTGCGAGCGCCGGCAGTTACGTGATTGCGCATTACAAAGCCTTCGTGAAGGTTAATGCTGATACCACCATCACTATGGCACCAGGGTCCCGTGTTTTTGATGATACGGGCGCCGTATACGTGAACGGTGTTAGGGCTGCTTTTGGTAATTCGAGCTGGAATACGGTTAGCTTTGATCTGAAAGCTGGCTGGAACACGGTTGAGTTCCTGGTGAACCAATGGACTGGTCAGGCTTACATTAACCTAGGCTTTAAACTGTCCGAGAAGGTAGCCCAGCTGAATTCTGCTCTTGGGATGAACGCGCTTTCGAATGCCATTAGCGCCGTCACCTCAAACGTCAGCACCGTAGGTGATCGCGTCACGAGCACCTCACAGAGCGTTACTGACCTGCGAAATAGCCTCGAACAGACCAACGCTAATCTGGCGAGTAAGGCAGATGCACAGGCGCTGTCTACGCTGCAAAATACGGTCTCCAAGCAGGGGGATACGATTTCCAGCCAGGGTAACAGCATCACGAACCTGAATAATACCCTGACCGCTGCCAGAAACGCCGGTGACAACCTGATCCCGAACTACGATTTCCTGCAGGGTGCAACTGCGTGGGATACCCAGTATCCGGCGGGCGTCACTTTCGGCAACTTCGGTGATGGTAAGGCTGGGGTTAAGCTGAACCGGACGACCACTACCAGCCCAGGCATCTTCTCCAACAACAACAAGCCGCTGCCGCTTAATGGTCAGCGCAAATATCGTGTTGTGGTTAAAGCCAAGGGCGTGTCCGGGGCGATGAACATGTTGATCCGGCGCCAGAATAAAATCGGCCAGACCGACAGCAATTATGAAGATAAAAACGTCACACTAACCAGTGAGTGGCAGACCATTACCTGGGAGACTGGACTTACTGCCTCTAACGCGGATGGCCAGAACTTTAAGCTTTACGCGCACCCGGCTAATGCCGAAATCTGGGTTGATACCTTTAAGGTCTTTGATATCACGGATGAGGTGAAGATCAAGGCTAATAGCGATGCGCTGTCTACGTTGTCGAGCACGGTGACACAGCAGGGTGACAAAATCACCAGCCAGGGCAACAGCATCACTAAGTTGACCAATGACCTCGAGGCCGCTGACGCAAACATCGCGAAAAAGGCCGATCAGTCGGCAGTCACTACGCTGACAGGTCGGGTAGAAAAGACGGAGTCCGGTCTGACGGCGGCGAACAGCAAGATTACGTCGCTTAGCAGCTCTCTGAGCCAGCAATCCAAACGCGGCGCTAATCTGCTTCCTGATGGCACTTTTGAAAGCTACGCGGTTGGCCACAATCTATCAAATAATCGCGTTATCGTGACCACTGATGACTCGCACGGAGGAAATAAGTGCATCCGTGTGACGCGTCCGAACGACTACAACGCCAACGCAACAGATAACAGCGATAACCATATTTTTAGCGGATTTCAGGTTCGCGATAACGCAGTCTTCTATATGGAATGCTGGGTTAAGCTGGATGCCAAGAGTACTGCTATGGCCGAGAATGCACAGGTCTCCATTGGCTTATCGCTCCAGTATCAGGACAACTCTTGGCAGTGGCCGGCAGTTACCAAAGCGGCAAAGGATCTCTCTTCAACTCAATGGACGAAGGTTTCTGGTTACCTGAAATCAACGAAGAGCGGTATTAAGCAGGCAATGGTGAGGATTTCTATTCCTAACGTTAGCAGCGTTAAGGCGGGAAACTCATTCCTCATTGATGACCTGGTCATTACCGAAGTGACTGATGCCTACAATGCGCAAAGTACAGCAGACGCTAATGCCAATGCGATTTCGACACTGGACTCGACCGTCTCCCAACAGGGTGACCAGATCACCAGTCAGGGTAACAGCATCACCAAACTGACAAATGACCTGGCAACGACCAATAACAACGTCAGTAAAAAAGCGGATCAGAGCGCTTTAAGCGTGTTGTCCGGGCGCGTCGATCAAACAGAATCGGGCTTATCCTCTGCGAATAGCAGTATCACTGCGCTTAATTCATCTGTACGCGCAGGGAATGCGACAAGTGGCGATTTGATTAGCAACCCGACATTTGACCCAGAGTTTAGTCAGATGGGCTTCACTGTGGTTTCCAGCTCGTCTGAGGGCGTGCCAGCCAATTGCCCATACGCTTATGTTGCACGCATTGCGGCTCGCGACCATCACCCCAATTTTGCTGCTATTCCGGCGACATTGGGGGATGTCTATGAAATGTCTGCTCTCGTCGCGTGTGGTGCCGGCTCCGCTGATTTCAACCTGTATCTCGGAACCGCAACAAGGCCAAGCGGCAGCGTGGGCGCGCCTCTGTCATCCGGCGGCAACCGCAAGGCGTCGGCCACATGGCAGCGAGTAACCTGGCGATTCAAAATTACTCAGGGGATTGTCGATCGCGGCTTCTTCCGTCCATTCCTGCAAATTAACCAGTCCAGCCCATTCGGCACCGTCTGGTATGTGACTGACTGGCATCTGCGGAACGTAACCGACTCCTCCAAAGTCCAGGATTCCCTCGACGCCACGGCGAAAGCGGTTGATTCGCTGACCTCTACGGTAAATCAGCAGGGGGAGAACATCTCAAGTATTGGTACACGCACTACCAATCTTGAGAACAATTTGAGAACAACAAATGCAAACGTTGCTCAAAAAGCGGACGCCAATGCTCTGACGGCACTGACCAACCGTGTTACCCAGACCGAAAAAGACATTAACTCAACGAGTTCTTCTGTCACGAATCTGAACAACAAGGTTGATGCAATTTCTGTCGGCGGTACAAACCTGATCAAGAACTCCGGCGATATGACCGGCTGGTCGAGCGTTGTCAGCGATACGTATCGTGGTAACGCGGTAATCGGCGCAACTGTAAAAGCCGGCTCCGGTTACAGGGATTTGCGGGAAATCACGCTTGAGTCGCCGGTCGATGCAGGTGAGTACGTTTACAGCTTCTATGCGAAAGGCGGCGTTGCTGGCCAGACGATGACGGCGTTCTTCTACAATCCGAACACTACAACGTCTATCGAGACCAGCCAGGGTGCGAAGGGTAACAACAGTGATGGCCGTGCGCAGTTCACGCTGACCACTTCATGGGCCCGCTACTGGGTTAAGTGGAAACAGACACCTACCACGGGCACCAAGCGCCTGATTCTGTGCCGTATCGAGAGCAATACCTCCAAAGACCAGACGGTGTACATCAACAGTCCGAAGTTTGAGGTAGGTAACGTTGTTTCCGACTGGAACGAGTCTCCGTCTGATAGCGCCAGTGCGTCGGCTGTGGATTCGCTGACAACGAAAGTGAATCAGCAAGGCACTTCCATTAGCTCTATCGGAAATCGCACCACATCGCTGGAAAACGGGCTATCGACAGCTCAAAACAACATTGCCAAGAAGGCTGATGCTTCTGCATTGCAGGATCTCCGGAACACGGTGACATCTCAGGGTGACGATTTAACCGCGGCGAACAGCAGCATTACCAGCCTGCAGGCCTCGATGAACCGTCGCACTGTGTTTACTGTCACTGCACGGGGTAATGGCAACAGCGTTACCCATGGGGTGTTTGATGAAAGCGGCAAGAATCTGTTTACCCCTGGTCGCAGCTGGGCGCTGGTCACTTTTGCAAAACACAGCGACGGATCAACGGTGATTGCGACCTCCAAAACATACGATGTCTTTGGCAGCGCGAATAATGGCGCCACGATGTCGGCCGATATCGAGGCGCTGGCCAGCGGGACTTACGTTTGTGTCCTGACATTCGATGAGCCAACTGGCAACCGAGGTAAGGTATTGTCTGCCCTGGAATCTCTTGGTGGTACATCCGAAGTCGTCAACTCTCTGCCGTATCGTGGTGCCTATATCCTCCTTGGCCGCAAAGGCATGAAGCCGGGCGATGGTCTGGAACTGCGTGCGCCAACCGGTGGCGACGGCACCGCCCACATTTCGACCTCAGTCGAGTTTGTGAACGGGGTAATGATGGGGCTGGGCGCCGCTGGTGGTGTGATGATGAAGGCTGATGCGAACGCATCTGCAATTACCACGCTCCAGAATACAGTGAAGACCCAAGGGGATAATATTGACTCCCTGAGCTCCTCGACAACAGCGCTGGAAAACAGCCTTGCGTCCAGTAACGCCAGCGTGGATGCAGCAAGCCAGATCCCCGGTAACCTGATCGTAAACCCGTCTTTTGAGCGTGGTACGGAGGGCTACACTGGTTGGAGCGGTATTGCCACGGTGGCAACGCTGCAGGTTCCACATCTTGGCACCAAAGCCGCCAAACTAGCAGCGGGTGGTTCTGCAGGCGTAGGCCAGAAGATCTCCTTCAAGAAGGATCGGTCGTACAAAATTGGAATTTGGGCAAAGCAGGACCCTAATACCACCATTCAGTCGACCGACAATACAAAATTCCGTGTGGCGGACGGTAATGGCCTGATTGCAAGTAAGGCTTATGGTCCGTTCACCTCGAACTGGCAGGAGGTGTCATGGACATGGAAGGCGACAAAGGATGTCCTTGCTGACGTTCAGTTCACTGCTTTCTTGTCAGCCGGTGCGATGTACTTTGATGATTTTTATGTCGTCGATGTGACCGACTCTGTTGAAACTCAGGCGAACTCGAGCGCGATCACTAAGCTCGATAGTCGTGTGACCAAGACAGAGAATGACATCACCAGCCAGGGCAGCCAGGTTACGCAACTTAAGAATGACCTTGCGACCACAAACACAAATGTTTCGAAGAAAGCGGATGCAGCTGCGTTAACGGCATTAACGAACCGCGTCACGCAGAACGAGAAAGAAATTGAAACCCAGAGCAGCCAGACAACTTCGCTCAAAAACTCTTTGAGCACTGTTCAGGCGATGGGGAGCAACCCGTGGTTTGATGGTTCTCTGGAGACGTACTCCGAAAACCAGCAGATCAGCGGCTCGCGTGCGGTCGTCGTCAGCTCTCAGAAACGAAGCGGAACGAAGTCGTTGCGTGTTTCCCGCGGCGCCGGTGAGGGCGGAAACAGCGATAAAACCATCGGTAAGTGGATTGCTCTGCGTGAAAATGCGGTATTCCGCATTGAACTCTGGGCGATGATGCCGGCAGATCAGTCGCCATCCTCTGGGTGGTCAACGCTCGTTGGTTTGCAGACCCAAAACGCTGCCAACAACAATAACTGGCCGACGGCAATCACTATCAATGAAGCCGCATTGGGTGCAAGAGGCGCATGGAAGAAATTCACCGGTACGCTCCGTGTAGCCGCTGGCCACACTCGCGGCGCATTTTGGGTATCTACCCGCGGCACAACTGGCACTGGTACACCGGGGTATGATCTGTATATCGATGACGTTGTTGTCACCGATATCACCGACGCAAAAGAGGCTCAAGATTCGGCTAATGCGAACGCATCCGCGCTCACCAGCCTTACCTCACGTGTTACCAATGTAGAAGGGCAGGTGACATCCCAGGCGTCTCAGCTGTCCTCTTTGACGTCCCAGGTGAATGATGCGTCTTCGAAGGTTGATCAGATGGCGCAGACCATCACCAACAACGAGAAAACGCAGTCGTCGCTGAATACCAGCTTGCAGTCGCAAATTGATGCGCAGGCATCGGCAAACATCAAGAACCAGACGGAGTTGAATAACGCCACCACTTCGCTGGCGGCAATTAAGTCAACTCAGCAGACCCAGGCCACAACGATAAGCGCACTGTCTCAGCAGCAGACGAATTTGACAGCTCAGGTAGGAGGCCAGTCAGCCGAGCTTCAGGAGCTGAAGAAAACGGTTGTCGAAAACGGCAACGTTAACAGTACCTGGATGGTCAAAATGGAAACCAACAGCAATGGTAAAAAATATGCTGCTGGTATTGCTTTAGGTATCGATGGCAAAAATTTGCAGAGCCAGTTTCTGGTTCAGGCTGATCGCTTCGGCTTAATCAACACCTCTAACGGGAATACGACCACACCGTTTGTTGTTGAAAATGGCGTTGCGTACATGAATGCTGCGGTGATCAAGGATGGCTCGATCACCAATGCGAAAATTGGCAGTGAGATTAGGTCTGACAACTTCGTAGATGGGTCTCGAGGCTGGCGCGTCGGGAAGGATGGTTCTTCTCAGTTCCACAACGTCATTGTTCGAGGACATGTTGAAGCAGAAAGCGGTTCTTTCAAAGGCACCATTGACGCTACTGACGGGGTTTTCAGAGGAACCGTGCAGGCAAGCCGATTTGTTGGTGATATTTGCTCAGCTGGAGTATTCAAACAAGGCGTAAGGCCAGACATTACCCATTATGACTCTGGTTCAGTCGGCGGAACAAAAACATACGTTGTATCAGGCACAGTGGCATGCGATGTGAATTTCGTTGGAAAGATCATGGTCTGGATTAAGGGGGTTAAAGTTTCCGAGTTTAGCGTTGGCGCGGCCGCATCTAACGCGACTACACGTTATATCCCAGCTGTAGGTTCACTGTCCGGCGTAACTGACCAAAATGTCAGGTGCGAAATTACGGTGGAGGGGAGCGGAATTTATAACTATGTCGGCGGCTTTGCCCTCATGACCAGATCGAGCGGTTCCTGGGCGTAAATATTTGGAGGCGGCCTTTCACCGAGCGTAATAACGGAGTGATTGGAGGCGCATCATCAGATTAACATGGCGCCCCGAAAGGGGCGCCCTTTATACCGAATTAACTCAAGGAAGAGTAAATTATGGCAATGTATGAAGTCGGCACCATAACGGGTGCAGCAAATCAGGCAAAAGTAACAGGCACATCTACCAAATGGTCTGAAACTGCTCTTGGTATTCAAGAGGGTTCAATTTTAGTCATTTATCGCAATGGAAGTGCTGATCTGTATGCCATCAAATCAGTAAATAATGACACTCAACTGACCCTGACGAGAAACATAACAACTGCTTTTTCTGGTGCGAAATATGGAATTATTACGGCAGAAACTGCCAGCACATCGTCTTTTGCGAATCAGCTTGCCAGCGCATTTACTCTTTGGCGTAACGTTGTCCAAGGATGGTCTACAGCCCTGACCGGAAGCGGCGACATTACGATGACAGACCCTATAACAGGTACGTCTGTGACTGTTCCTGCTGTATCTGGGATGGCGAAAGCATCTGACCTCGCGGAACTCAGGAACTCACTGAAAGATTCAGCGAAGACGAGCGCAGCAAATACGTTCACACAGACGCAGATATTCAGTAAGGGGGTTACTTTCAGTGCCACTATAACGGCTGCAGGGCAAATTCTCAGGAAGAATAGCAATACACAGTTCACTGCCATCGACGCCGGCAACCTTGAAATTAGCAGCGACACTACGCCGTATATTGATTTTCACCACAAAGGTAGCTCTGCAGATTATACGCATCGAATTATCACCGAAGACGGGGCTTTAGCGGTTTATCCGGGGCTGCGAGTCCGTGGCGGTCTCGGGGTTTATGGCATTGCTACGCAGTACGGCGATCTGTACGGGCAAGCCTTCATTGCCAGATTAAACACTGACCCTGGAAACATAGCAAATGGCACCGTGTTACAAGCGCCACGTTTTACGTCAAGATTTAATACGCGCGGTAGTGATGGCAACGTTGATGGCGGACAGGCGGCTATGTGGTTCGAAGAGCAGGTAGGGACTAACCACAGACTAATTCTTTCTGTTGGTGGATTTTCGCAACCAATACAGTATTGGCAATTCCTGGCCGACGGCAATATCTACGGAAGCCAGCGCGGTAGCGTGCAGTTTCTGGGGACGTCTGACGCTCGCCTGAAGCACGATATCACGCCTACTGATGGGCAGCAGTCAGTAGACCGCATAAAGGCGCTGGAGCTGGTGACGTTCGTCTATAACGACGACGAACAGAACCGCGTCCGCCGGGGGATCATCGCGCAGCAGGCCGAGGAAGTAGACGAGCAATACGTGAAACATGTTAATATTTCGTACCTGGATGGTAATAAGCAGGTTAACAGTGAGCGCCTTCAGCTCGACAACAACGTGATAATGATGGACACGCTGGCGGCGGTGAAGGTACTGATTAAGCGAGTTGAAGCGCTGGAGAATAAAATTAACTCATCAGAAGGGAGCGACGCCATAAATACAAACCAGAATTCCTTCGATACAGGCGTGGCCATGAGTAGTGAGCAATTAAATTAATCCAATTTGTATGTAAGTACTTACCTACAATTGGTTTCTAATTTATGATATAAATCTGCCATCCGATTTGACTTATTCATGGAGGAAGACATGTCAAACGAGATGGCAGGCGTGACGCCAGAGCAGGTGGAGCGCATTGCCGCAATTGTTGCGCGAGAAGTCGTAGGAAAATTAAGTAAGGAGCTTCGCGATGATATTGGCCAGGAGGTCAACGATCAGCTGCGAACCTACTTTGGTGATATGACTCCGGCGCAACATAGCATTCAGCATTCCAATCTGGACAAACTTCTTAATCGGCTCGACACGATTTCAAGCGGGTTCTTTGGGGGCATTATTTCCAAGATTACCTCGTTCCTGATCACCGTGCTGCTTTTGGGTTTGGCCGCTTATGGAGTGAAAAATGGACTGCAATAACAGGAGAACAAGGATGAGTACTCCAAGAGGCATTCGTAACAATAACCCTGGTAACCTGGATAAGGGGTCGCCGTGGCAAGGGTTAGTAAACAATCCGGCGGAACCGCGGTTCTGCACTTTTAAAGACCCCGTATGGGGGATTCGAGCACTGACAGTAACGCTCATCACCTACCATGATAAGCGCCGCGCAAAAGACGGTTCCAGCATCGATACGATCCGCGAAGTCATCGAGCGTTGGGCGCCGCCGCATGAAAACAACACGGCCGCCTATATCAATGAGGTCTCTAAAGCCGTAGGCGTGGCGCCGGACATGATCATCGATCTGCATGACTACAATACTATGCGGCCGCTGGTGGAGGCGATTATTCGTCATGAGAACGGTCGTGGCCCTTTGAAAACACTCAACAGCTGGTATTCGGCCGAAGTTATTGACGAAGGTTTGCGTCGCGCCGGCGTCGTTAAACCGGTAACTGCAGTGAAAGCCGTACCTGTCACGAAAGAAACTGCAGGCGCAACGGTGACTGCAGGTATCGGTATTGCGCAGCTGGCGGACGTAATGCCGCAGATCTCCGTTGCGATGGATAAAGCCCAGGGGCATATCACCAGCGGGGACACCGTTCGCATTATCTTCGGTATTGCGACCATTGTTGTCGCTGGCTTTATTGCCTGGTCGCAGATTCGTAAGCATCAGGCAGGAGTGGTGTAACCATGAACGGCAGCCTGTTTTCAAAGGTCAAATCGGCCATCATGACTTTGGCTGCCGTCTTCTTTGTGCTCGTTGGGGCGTACACCTGGGGTGGACGCGCTGCCAGGCGGGCCATGGAAGAAAAGGCGCAGAGAGAAACCAACAAACGGCTTCAAGGCACAGTGGATGTGAAAAATGAGACGATTAATGAAGTCAGGACTAAGGATGCTTCTGCCGTTCATCGCGAGCTTCGCGATAAGTGGATGCGTGATTAAACCCCAGACCGTGGGCGTACAATTCTGTGATGGGGCAAACCCTATCTACATCAGCAAGGACGACGCCCTGACAGAAGAAACTGAGAGGGAAATCCTGATCCACAACACGCTGGGTGAGCGGCTGTGTCGTTGGGGGTACGCGAAGTAGCACATACGCCGCGCGGACATAATTAGCGCGGCCTTAGTCATGAACTACAAGATGTCAGATTTTCACGTTACTTATCTTTAACCCGGCTTTCTCCTGTAACTCAGTAAGTGCTAAGACATTGGCAGGGTGGCGAAAAAAATTGTATGCGTTCACGGCCACAGACTCGTTTAAAAAACCATGGCTTAGCAGAGAGTCCACGCTGGCATCGTATAGCGCCTCAAGAGAATTGAATTTCTCTGCCAGCAACCAAGCTTCTTCCTCTTCAACACCGTAGATACCGCAGGCGAAAAGAAGCGGGCCTAAGCGAACGTTTTTTGCTCGTTCTATACCCTCATAAATTTTCCTAGCCTGCTTCAAACCACCTCTGTCGATACCAATCAGCGCTCCATAACTTATAAAGAACATGTTTAGTGGCTTTTGTATTAGCCTTTTCTCTACGAGCTGCTTGAGAGTTTTTTCCCCTAATTGGTCTATATGTACTCCTCGTGGCTCGAAGAAGCGGCAGCAAGCAGAGTATGGGTTTCCTGAGTTCAGAAGGCCGTAAGTGTTTTGGGTACTGCTTAGCTCAATGCTCATAGTGAGTACTCGACGAAATGCTAGACGCTAATCGTGGTCTATGTTCGCACGATCAAGGGGGATGGGATATTAAAGCACTCACCACATCCGAAACTACGGTATTGGTCAAAGAAACTCGTGACCGTCGCCAAATGCCTTTCATTTCACCTTTACACCGCAGCCGTAGGCATTTAGGCTATATCGCATATAAGAAAACAAGTTGTTTCATACGACGATAAATCACACGTAGGGATATCACGAATGACTCAGATCATTGTGGTGGGCGGCACCAAGGGTGGCCCAGGCAAATCGACTGTTGCTCAGCAAATTGCAGCCTGTCTGAAAATCAAAAAGAAAAAGAAAGTACAGATCACTGATATCGACATCCAGCGCACCACGACAGGATGGTGTGAAGACCGCCGGCACAATGAAGAACTGGAGCTGATCCCGTTCGCCTATGTCCAGGATGACATCATCAAACACATCACTTCGCTTCGTGGCCGTTTCGATTACGTCGTCGTTGACGCTGGTGGTTTCGACTCCGAAATTCAGCGCCAGGCTATGCTGATGGCCAACGTGATCCTTATCCCGCTTCGCCCGAAACGCCGCGATCTGAAATCCTTACGTGACATCGACCCCATCGTCGACAGCGTTAGCAGCGTGAATGACCAAATCAAAATCCGTGCTGTAATGAACCAGTGCCCGTCTCTGCCTTCTCAGGCTGCGCGCATTATCGCTGCAAAAGAAATTGTCGAAACCTTTGGCATCGAGGCGGTACCTGTGAATCTTTACAACCGCAACGTGTATGACGATGCCGAAGAGGCGGGTCGTTCCATCTTTGAGATGACCGGAGCCGAACGCGACAAAAAGGCTGAGGCCGAGATTGAAGCATTAGTAGAATACGTAATGACCTTGGAGGGTGAATAATGTCCATGAAAATGGGTGATCTGGCAAAACGTCCGGCTGCGGAAGCTGCCGCGCCTAAAAGCAGCACCCCGATGCGCCAGCCTGTCCGTCCACAAGGCCGTCCAACACGTGGCAAAGAGAAAATCAAAAGCCGCACGATGTCTCTTGAAGACGAGTATTTCGAGTTACTGGAGATGATGAAGTTCATCCCTCGCTTTGAGAAGTTCACCCGTTCTGATGTGATACGTGCAGCTATTTTCCATCTGGCAGAGAAGTCCCCGCAGGAGATTGAGGACATCGTAAAGATGAACGAGGCGATCACTGCTGCCGATGTGACGATGCGTACTGACGAAATAAAGCGCGAGTTGATGAAGAAAGGTTGATATGATCAAATTTCTTTCAAAATATTTAGGCTGGCTAATTGGTTTAGTATTAGCCATATTGGCTGCCCTTACGTTTGGGAAAATTATTAGCTGGCTTGGGATATCGAATGATTGGATTATCTCTCTTGTCGGCACAACGATAGGTATGATATCCAGTTTTCTGTATCGGAATACAATTAAGTACATTAAATCCGAAGAGTACAGACAAGTGGTAAATGAATACAAGGAGAAACGTAATCATCTTGTTAAGAAAGAGAGAGAGGAGCTAAAGAGAAAGACAATTGTTGAACTCTATCTTTTGAATGAGAAGAAAACCTTTCTCAAGGTAAAGCTCCTCTCGATAATTATGATATTCTTAGGTGTAACATTGACTTACTTTTTTGAGTATAGCTACATCGTCACTGTCACCGGAACTATATCCTTCGCTTTACTGGAGTTGAAAGAGCGGGTCTTAGCGTATCGAATAGCAAAAGGTTTTTACGGCAATAATAGTACTGAGGCTATTCAGTTGCTCAAATTTATCGAGGCCAATATCGATAAAATTGATGATGGAAGTGGTGGTGGTAAACGTAAAATCTTAAATGATCCCGTTTTAGAAGAAACCCAAAATGAAAGTTTGGGAAAGGGGGCATTGGATGCTAGATAAAGATTTCAGTAGCAAAAGCATAAATCGTGCCCTCGATATCCTCCTGTTGGGATACCCACTTAGGACTGCATTTGGTCTAATGATAGGCACTTTATTAGGTGTCATTCTGCATATTTTTACACCTTTCTTGCAAGTCAAAGGCTTTGTTGTTGACGGTATTTATATCCTTGGTTGTTATATTGTTGGAATTCTAGTCATGCACATCAAGACAATCATTGAAGTGTATAACGGAGATGCGATTAGTGAGAGATTTGGCAACACTTTAAGAATTATTGATAAGCGTATGGATTTAACGGATGAACAAAAACGCTACTATCGAAATAAACTGCTCAGTCAGCACATATCCAGCCTTAGTGATAAACAGATGCAAGAAGTTGAACAAAGAGTAATCGAAAAGTAATTTTTGTCACCTAATGATGACCTGTTTCTGTATATAAATATAATAAGAACCATAATACATATAAAGAAGCAGGTCTTTAATACAAGAACACTCCAGTACATGCCCTTCTGATTCCTCTTTCCAAACTGCTTTCCAGTCGCTATGATCTGCCAAATAGTAAGTAAGTAGTTACCTATCGGTGAGGGCATGAGCCAGATCTTTTTTGACACCATAAACAACGGCCAGTACGACTTCATGACAGAGTGGGACACGGTCGCCATGGACAAGTGGGTTGCGGAAAACATCGGTCTTTCACGATGCCAGGGAGAGGCTGAGCTCTTTGATACAAAGTGGTTTGACTATCGCGACATGCACCCGCTGATGGCAACCTGCCTGTTCACGGAAGCCTATAAGCGTGCATACTCACAGATCATGCTGTCTCATGGCCGCGAGCATTTCGAGACGGCGCCATTTAGTACTGGCCTGAAACGCTTGCCTTACCAAGAGCTCTCGGCGGTGAACAAAACATCCCTTTGGAAAGCTCGCCAGTTTGCAGATAGATATTGCTGCTCTTATGACTATTTTATATCAACTGTTCTTTCTGCAGCTGCGCGCCGCCTCTGGGACAAATTACCTCGCCCTCAGCATCTTTGGCAGCCAGAACTGATTGAGATCTTCGAAAGCAAACTCGCCAATCGTGCGGGAACGCGTCTGGATGACTCTGTAGTGAGTTTTAAGCACTTAGGGGACATGCAGCACGACCCAATTCAGGAACGTTACTTTGAATGGGTTCTGGAGCGTTTGAAGCACATCACCCGAGATAAGCGTATCCGCATCATCTTCTCTGCTGTCTGGTTGATGGAGCTGGTGCCTGAGCGCGTTATCTATGCCCATTACCCGGAAGAACTGGAAGAAGCACGGCGACTGTGTTGATCGCCTGTTCCATATTTTTACGATTAGAAAACAACTTGTTTAAGCACCAAAGGATAACAAACACATGACCGAACTTTGCCACACGGGACGAGGGTTGTCTGAAGAGTTCGACGACGACTTCCAGAATCGTCTGGCGGCGTATTTTTGCCGCGATCATGAGTTTCTGACTTGTGCCGGCGATCTGGTTGCCCCCAACCAATTCTCCAATGCGGCGAACGCCATACTGGTGAACATGGTATCGGGCTATTTCAGAATGTATAAGAGCGCGCCTTCATCGGCGGCCATCCTCGATATGTTGAAGCGTGCTAAACGCGATAAGACGATCAGAGAAGAGATGTTCCCGGATGTTGTGGCGGCGTTTAAGCGAGTGCTCTCGGAAAAACTCTCTGATACGGCTTACATGGTCGACCAGGTCGCGACGTTCGCTAAAAGTGTAGCGTTCGACGATGCGTTGATTAAAGCGGCCGAGATGAAGGAGAAGGGCGACTTCCAGGGAGCGATGGCCATCATGGCCAAAGTGCAGCAGATCGGTTCTAACGAAGCGACGGGCATTTATGACTATTTCGCCTCTGCAGCGGAACGTTACAAGGCTCGTGAATATGAGGCCTCAGATGATTACGTGCCGAACAGCATCACCACTGGCCTGCCGCTGCTGGATCGTATGCTCTATCAAAAAGGGTGGGCGAAACGTGAGATGGTGCTCTTCATGGGTTTTGCGAAATCAGGTAAATCGACAGCGATGGGAGAGTTCTCCATTAACGCAACGCTGGCCGGCTACAACGTTTTGTATCTTTCTCTCGAAGTGCATACCTCGATTCTCTCCGATCGCTTCGATGCGCGGCTGTCTGAAACGGAGATGTCAAAGCTGGTAGAGCAGCGTGACGACGTTCACCGGAAACTCGCGGAGCTTGGCGCGACGAAAGGGGTGGGGAATCTCTGGGTGGTTGAGCGCCCGTCAGGAAGCATGTCGCCTGCAGATTTGGATCGTATGCTCAATAGTATGAAAGCGAATGGCATGATCCCGGATATGGTGGTGGTCGACTATGCGGATTTGATGCGTGCCAGTTACGACCTCCGTGACGACCGGGCGAACATCCGTTCTATCTACACCGATCTGCGTGCTCTCTACGATAAGCACAACGTTGCAGGAATCACGGCATCCCAGACCAACCGTGAAGGTGGCTCATCCGAAGTGGCCACCATGATGCACGCCGCGGACAATATTGAAAAAGTCCGTATTGCCGACTTAGTCATCACTATCAACAAGACTGAGGAGGAAGAAGCCAAAGGCGAAGCACGTCTCTATTTTGCTGGTTCTCGTAACCAGAAGGGCGGGGTGAGTATTCGCGTTAAGCAGAACCTCGAACAGATGCGCTTCATCGAGCGGATCATGGAAGTTCTTTAAAAAATAGGCGTGGGGCAAAGACGGATAACAGCCCCACGCCCTTCCAAATTACCTTTTGTTTAATCACAAAAGGAAAAACACATGAGCCTCTATGGTATTCAAAAACCGAGGCTTATCAAGATATTGCCTTTTAAAAACTGCGGTGAATGACAATGAGTGACCTCAAAGAGTTACTGTCCGAGCTGGATTTCGAACAATGGATGGATATGGAAGGCATCATCTATCGTCGCGGCGGTGTAAGCGCCCGCGGCCGCGAAGTGAATATCAAAGAATGTCCGGTATGTGGAAGCACAAACTGGAAGGTCTATTTCAACCTGACCAACAACGTCGGGAAATGCTTCGCTGGCGATCACCCAGAAGAAATTCAATTTAACAAGCTGGTTTTCCTCAAACACTACAGCGGTAAGTCTCGTCGTGCCTTCGAGGAATACGTACATAACGCACTCCTGTCTCAAGGTTGGGCGCCAAAAAAAGAAGAGGTTGTGCTGGCCAGTGCTGTGGAACTTGAAGGCCCGGTGGCTTTACCGCGGCATTATGAGCTACCAATTGACGGTCGGCTGCCGGACTATCTTGTTGAGCGGAACATTACCCCGGAGCTGGCCAAATATTTTGACCTGCGTTACTGCGTCGAGGGAAAACATGCTTATGTCGACCCATATACCGATCAGGTTAAAGGGCAGGCATTCGACATGCGCATCCTGATACCGATTTACGATCTGAATGGGGTGATGAAGACATTCCAGGGGCGTGACATCACCGGCGCAGCAGAACGCCGATATCTCTTTCCAATGCAGCTGCCGGCATCCGGGAGGTTTCTCTATAACGGACATAACGCAGTTGGAAAGCAAACAGTCGTCGTCTGTGAGGGGGCTTTCGATGTCATGGGGGTTAAGCGCGCCATATTCGACGAGGAAACACTCCGGGACTACGTAGAGCCCATTGGCACGTTCGGGATGCATCTGTCCGGAAACACGACTGTAGACGCAGAAGACCAGCTGGGCGCGTTTCTGTCGTTAAAGGCTGATGGTCTGCGAAACGTCATCATGATGTGGGATAGCGAGAAGCAAGCGATCCGAAACACAATGGCGGCAGCCAGACGATTAGCCAGTATAGGGTTAAATGTGAAAATAGCCTGTCTTGGAGAAGAAGGGCTAGATCCCGGAGAGGCCACCCAGGAACAAATTCTCAAAGCCTACTATCGTGCAAAACCCTACTCTAAGCAGCTGGAGCTGCAGAGCAAGGTTCTCGGTATAAGGGTGTTTAATTCGTGAGGTATATTGCTGGCTGCCTGCCGCCTGAGCAGCCAGCAATGATTATTTTGAATCTCTGGACAAGACTTTTCCAGCTAACTCGGCAATAGATGATGCGCCATCCAGTAAGGACGGTATGTTTTCAGAAGAAACCTGTATAGGGCTGAAAATTAGCTTTTCAAATAATGACCACGATTCCTTTTCAGAGCCTGATTTACTTTTTGTCTCCACATAATCATGTATAAACTCACATAGACTGAGCCTCTGTTCTATCTGTAAGAGTTGAGCCTTAATAGCTTTTCCTTCAATGTAATAAAGACGCATAAAATAAAACATTAGCAACTCTAGCGATAGTATCGGTAAGTAATAAGCAAGTGCGCTAAGGTTGAATTCAACCTTATACAGCTCGAAAATATGGTTTATCAAAGCCCCTGTGGGGATAAGAACCAATAAAACTGAAAAGAAAATAACGCTATGGTGATTTTTTTGGTACTCATCTTGTTTTGTATGTAGTAAATTTGAAAATGCTTTGCTCAACAAGACGAAGTTATACTCGCTTTTATATTCATTAAGCTTATCAACATACGTACTGATATCTTTTTGAGAATTTTCAGCTCTATTAATTAACGCCTTAAGGTTATCAGAAGCTTTTTCTATTTGTTCTTGAGCTTTCTGAGTTCCTAACTCTATCTGGTTGGTGAATTTTTCTTCATACCCACTGACATCGTTAGCCATCTTTCTCAATGTAACAAATTCTTCCGATGATAAAATACTCTTTATTAATGCGGCAGGCATTGAGCGCTCAATCCACAAGAATTGCGCATCTCTATCAGAGGGGGAGGCTAGTTGGTCTAATCTTTCAAGTGTCTCCCTTTCTACAAAAACAGGAGGATGTGCAGAATCTTGAGTCCAGAAATAGTGCTCGTACACATTTCTTATTAGAATATTTAAAAAATAAAAACGGTTTGACTCTAGTTTATCCAACCTTGGGAGAGCTCTTTCTTGTAAGTAGCGCTGATTGAATTGAGTATATTTATTGAGAGAATCCCTGTGGGAAACAAATAAGTTTCGAAAATAATCCCAACTAAGAAACAATACAGCTTCTATAAACTCATCATCACTAAGCTTGCTAAGATCGCCAGGAATAACATCATTATATCTGATGTTTTTATCAATCCAAAGGTCTATTGATTTTAATTCGCTCTGGTAGGAATCATTCCAAAAAGTCATACCTTCCTCTTCTATGCAAAACGCATTCTAATTTTATGGCGTTTGTTATCAATCAGGGTGGTCAATACTCTGACACATTGCTGTGCACTTTAAGATGTTAGCAGAGTACGAACAGCATTAGTAAGGTTAAGTCTTGATAGATAGCTTCGCTCCGAGCTAAACGCCCTTGTGGCCTATGCACTGCTGTGTTGGGCTGTTGCCATTATGTCCCTCTTCGCTGTTGTTTGATAAGTAGCTACTTACATATTTTCATGTAATAATTTTATTTCTGGTTGTGGAGGACATCACATGAAAGAAGATATCGAACAGGCAGTTTTAGAGATGATCAAGAAGTCAGGCGTAGAGCTTGGCGAGGGCGAACTGGAGAGCATCATCGATGCCTCATTCAACAAGGCATCAGAGCATATATCGAATGCGCTATCCTGCATTCCTCTCAAAGAAGGGGCGACACATACGTCGGTGTTAGTGTGGTACGCAAAGACGCCTGAAATGCCCGGTACTGTTCAAAAGCGTGTAGCTCTGGTTGCGTTCATCGTCCCGTCGCTTGAGACCGGCATTGGGCCAGTCGCGCGTTTTGGCGCCTGGTATGACGACAAAATCATCTTCTCAAACTGCTACCAGATGGAAAGCAGAGAAACGCTTGAGAAGAGCGTGGACGTGACTCTAAGAGCCGTAGAAAGCAAATGCGAGACAGTAGGAGAGGCTTTCGTCAGCGTCATGACTTCTCCCGATGTTGAAAAGCGCCATGTAGATCTGGTAGCACCACCAGGCTTATTGGAAATGATTGTCTCTGGAGATTACAACAAGGCTATAGCGCGTGTTCGTGAGCTGGACTATGGGCGTATCTGCGACCTGTGTCGTAGTGATCTGGACTTAATCAACGTGATCGTTGAGGCTGGCCGCGTCTGTGATGGGGTGTTGGCACAATACGCAAGTAAGATCAGTCGTTTGGCCAATGAAATGCCTATGCTGATTCAGGAAGCCAAATCCCACGCCGTTCATGCCGCAAACGACCTGCTAACCCCTTATCGATACGAAGCCGCAAGTGACAAGATGACCGGCTGGGCCACCTGGTAAGCCGTGACTATGTACTGTGTCCCCGTACAGAGTTATTTAAACTGATTAGTAAGTACAAGATTATCGTTTAGAGAAATGGCTACCAAAACTGACTTATCAAAAATCCCTTCGATCTCTGGACTCAACGGCTACTCGCTGCGTTGCCCGGAAGTGAAGCTTAACGGACATGACTCGTACTGCAGCTACACCGTCTGTCAGCACACGATCCTTGCCTTCAAAGAGAAGCGACTGCCGGCGTCATCGTTCACCTCCTGTGCGAACGCCATTTCGGCCGGAAAATGCCAGGCGCTGAAAATGATGGTGGAGGAAATCCGGCAAGGTGAGTCGCTGTATTTCGTCGATATGCCGGCGCTCATTGAAGAGGTGGAGGAACGAAACCGAACAGCGAGAACCCTGCAGCCGAAGAGAGGCAGTGCATCTATCTACAGTGGAATTAAAGGGAAGCGCCAATCTTCGACCGTGGCTGAAACTGGCAGACTGCCGGATGCCAGCGAGATTTATTCAGAACTTATCAAAGAAACCTTAAAGGAGAAGACCGACTAATGGAGAAGCTGATCGCGCTTAAACATAAGCTGGACGCCATTAAAACAATGGGAACGAACGCCAAGAAAGAGGCGCTGGCCAGTATGGATGACTTCGAACAAAGAATGGTGTCACTCATGCTGAACCCGTTTGTTCGTTTCGGGGTGAAGAAATACAACGTGGTCGATCCACTTAGCAAGTCCGTACACAGTGATGAGAAGGCGATAGAGCTGCTGGAGAAACTGGCTGCCCGGGAGCTTACGGGGAACGCAGCCATTACTGCGGTCGAGTCTTTGGTTGCTTCGATGTGTGCAGACGGTCAGGACGTATTTCGCCGGTTCCTGCTGAAAGACCCGAAAGCCGGCGTCGGCATAAGTCTCTGCAATAAGGTGTTCGCCAGCCCGATCCCGAAGTTTGAGGTGCAGCTGGCCACCGCCTATAAAGAAAAAGGCGACAAGTACCCCTTCAAGGCAAATCCAAAAGCCAGATGGCCAATGATAGGCAGCCTAAAACTGGATGGTCTTCGGGTTATTTGTGAAGTGATCGTGGACGAGGAAGAGGTTAACTTTCTGTCGCGTACCGGAAACCCGATTACATCTCTCGATCACCTGAAACCTGCCATGCTGGAGCTGGGCAAGCTCTCAGGCTACAAACACATCTTTTTCGATGGTGAAGGTACTGCAGGTTCTTTTAACAATTCAGTCTCAGCGCTACGCAAGAAGAACGTGAAGGCGGTTGGCGCAACCTATCATATCTTCGATTTCTTCCTACCAGAGTGGCGCGTACAGGCTAAAACAGTCGAATACCAGAAGAACGGTATGAAGCTGAAACAGCGTCTTTCACTGTTGGTGGCCTGGTTCAGAAATACACGCGGCCAGGATTACGCGGCTGATATTCATATGCACCCCTTCTACATCATCTACAGCCATGAAGACTTTGTAGAGCGGTTTATGAAGCGTCTGGACGATAACGAAGAAGGAGAGATGGGCAAAGACCCGGATTCTGTATACGAGTTCAAGCGCACCCGCAGCTGGTGGAAACTAAAAGATGAAAACGAAGCTGATGGGGAGATTATCGGCTTTCTACCTGGAGATCCGGATGCCGGCTTTGCTCATACCCTCGGCAAAATCGTTATTCGCCTCGAAGATGGAGTCGAGGTCCGCGCTTCTGGAATCAAGCATCGCTACCTCGATGAGATCTGGCATAACCAGGACAAGTACATGGGCCGTATTGTGAAGGTGAATTTTCACGAGTACACACCAGATGGCAGTCTGCGTCATCCGCGGCTTAAGTGGCCCAAATGCCTTCGCGATACCGAAGAACGTGTCGGAGATAAAGAATGATGCTCGGTTGGATGATTGTTTTTTTGGGTGTCGGTTTCGTCATCGGAACTTTGGTGACGCTCAGCAACATTAACGATTACGTGAAGCGCGGCCTGATGGAAAGACGTGGCCGCGTATACCGCATCATCGACATTACTAACACGCTAAAGGAGACTGGCGATGATCGTCCTGAGTAAGCGAGAGAAGGAAACCCTGCGTGAAATCAGCCAATGGTCATGTTTCTACGCTAACTGGAAACCCAAGACACGAGCCAAGCTCGAACAGATGAACCTGGTGGCCAATGTTGAACCGGAAGGAAAGGCAGAGAACTACCAGTTAACGAATAAAGGGCGAGAGCTGCTTGAGCAACTGATTGAAGCAGGAGAATACTCATGATTCCATACATCGTATTGTCTTTTTCTGGAGGCGTCGCCCTTGGCTTCATCATCTGTCATGACTTGATCAAGCAGGAACTGAAGACCAAAACACTACGTATCGGTAAGAGGGTATATCGCGTCGTTCACGAAACAGGGGTATCAAAATGAGCAATCTAACCTCCTTAGACTGGTGGGTAGGCTTGTACTTTGTGGCCTCTGGTGTCGCAGTAGCTTTCACGGTTGGCCAGTCTCTTGTAAAGCTACTGCTCTTAAGATTCGCCAGTCGCAAGCGTATCGATGACACGCTTTGGTGCCTTGGTTCTCTGCTTGAACAGCGGTACGGCGAGCTGAAGGAAGATGAAGTCCTTTGCATAAAGGCAAAAAGATTCACGGCCACAATCCAACGGACGCAGGATGATAAGCCAAAGCTGATCAAAAAAGGAGCAAACGAATGCATGAAATAATAGGTAAGTATTTACTTATTATTTTGATACAACTATGATTGACTTGTTTTCGTTGAGACGCGACTGTTTGAACGTTTAAAGATAACTGCAAACGACAATCAGTATCTGGCAGTAGCCTAAAAAGCCAAACACCAGCGAGGTCAGTTTCCAGCCTCGTCACCGAAATGGGACACACTAAGCGAGTGTGATTGCAAAACGCAGGTAGGGCATCTGGTTAACCAGTGCCCTTACCGATGAGGTAACAGAATGGGCGGTTGGGTATTATGTCCAACACATCCCGGCTCCCAAAGGCCCGACCGTCTATCCTGTTACGTCATTTCTGTTACTTATGTCGTTTAGTCTTGGGTTAAAAATGGCGACGTAACCCGGCTGGTTTGGTGAGCCAGCACGCAACGTTGAGACCACTGGTTTTTGCATCACAGAGGCAGAACCGGCAGACATGTAGGGCCAAGTACATTAATCCGTTCAGTGGTCTCAACGTTGTGGTCACGGATTCATTATCCTTCTGGTTATAGCCATTGTTGTCACTGCCCCGTGGCCACAACGATTAAATGATTCCATACATCCAATTAGATCTGAATGAAAACCCTCCTCAACCCTCGGAGAGTATTTAAAGATCTTGGCTTGTAAGCGTTTGGTGAAAACGTAAAGCACAAGTGGCAGAAAGCTGGTAGGACTGCTGCGAACGTCGCCGGTGAATCGGCGATACAGACCCACAAGCCCGTAAATCGACAGAGGCTGACGGTGTCAACTTTAGATGGTGTAGCTCAGTGGTAGAGCGGTTGACTGTTAATCAACTGGTCGGTGGTTCGAATCCACCCACCATCGCCACAACGGTAAGGGTATTTGGACGACAGCAAGGAAGGCGCGCTCTTTGGCTGTTCGCGACGGATCTGATTCCCTGAATGCCCTTACCGTTGTGATGAATTGCAGCTCGTTGAAGCAACCAGAAGATAAGCATCTGGCGTCACAACGAACGGAGGATAGAGGGCATGGCGCCCAAGCGGTCTTGAAAACCGTCCCATTGCGAAAGCGATGATGGTTCGATTCCATTATCCTCCGCCAACACAGCGTTGAGCGGTTTGGTTTTTTTTTCTTATCGAAAAGACTCCGCCTGTCACCATGGCCAGACCGCTCAACGCTGTGATAGACATTACGGCAGACGTTCTTTAACCATAGCTTCTAGCATCTTAGCAACACTTTTTTCAGCGCAAAATCCAAAGGGGCTTCGGCCCCTTTTATTTTAATAAGACACCTTATGACGGTTAGAAATCATTTCTCACCTTTTCCATAGTAATAATTTTGCTTATTATTGAAGGGTTGTAGTTATCCAGCTCGGATATATGTTCGATTAGCTTATTGATGTGCTTTTCAGTCGGGATGATAATATACTTGATGTCTTCGAAAGTAAATCTAACACCATAGTTGGCGAACTTCTCACTCATTAATCTTGCATCATTACGCTCTTTGACCTTTTCCAAGTTCAGACTTGGCCAAAAATCCCCAACGAAAGGTTCTGGCACGTAGCGCCATTCTTTCTCATCAGCAAACATGAAATTAGGAACATCTTTTTTATCTCTTCTTTTTAACGTCCCTTTGTAGTTTTTCATATAACGCAAAAGATTATAAAGATCTGCATATTCTGATTTTAAATTTTCAAAATCGTCCCGTTCCTTGCCAATCAGGCTGAACCTCTGAGACCATAGAGGAATTAATTTATCTTTAAGTAAGCGAATTCTTGCATTATATTTTGAAAAAAGTGTACTTGCCTGACTCATGTAAAGAACAGGGTGTAGAGCATTTTTTTCTGCCCATGATTTTGTTAACCCAAAACCAAATTCACCATATTTAATGCTATGGTAGAGTATTTGAGATAATTTTATGTCACAAAATGATACCATTGGGACTGAAAAATATCTTCTACCCTCAACTCCTGTTATTCTTTCTGTGGAAAGTGACGGCCTAAAATATTGTTGAGAAAGAATACTATAGAAGGCATCTTCTTTATCGGTAAAATGAAATATAGTAGTAGGATGGAGACTTTGAACTAGCTCATCCTTTTTCTTTTTCGTAACCACTTTTCCCTCTGCATTTGTTCTCGGTTTTAGAAATAGTACCACAGTACTTGATCATTATCTTTTACATAAAAAAAATAGGTAACTACTTACTTACATTTGCATTGTCTTTTAGGTATAGTTCTTCCGGTTACTCACTTGAAAGGACTCAATATGGGAAACAAACGTAAACAGGCGCGACGCGCAGCTCGCCAGGCACTTAAGTCAAAATCGCGTATCCTCGGCTACGAGATCGACACTATTATCGTAGACGAGCTGGCCTCCGCCGCCCCTGCTCTACCCCCAAAACCGAAGCGTGACACTTCCCCCATAGAGGCACGCAATGAGGCCCAGGCCCACTATCTTATCTCCCTTGATAGCAAAGCACTGACGTTCGCCACTGGCGAAGCCGGCTGCGGCAAAACCTTCCTGGCGACGGCCGTCGCCGCACAGCGATTACTCGATAAGGAAGTAGAGCGTATTATCGTTACGCGCCCCGTACTGCAGGCAGAGGAGGATTTGGGCTTCCTGCCTGGCGATATGGCCGAGAAGTTCGCTCCATTCTTTCGTCCCGTCTACGATGTACTCCAGAAGCGCCTTGGTGCTTCATTTCTCGAATACTGCCTAAAGCCAGAGGTGGCCAAAGTCGAGATCGCCCCCTTCGCATACATGCGCGGTCGCGCGTTCGAAAATGCTGTGGTCATCCTCGATGAGGCCCAGAACGTGACAGCGTCACAAATGAAGATGTTCCTGACCCGGATGGGTGAGAACGTAACGGTCATCGTTAACGGTGATGTAACCCAATGCGACCTGCCGGGAAATGTTAAATCTGGTCTTGAGGACGCCCTGCAGCGGTTCCAGCCATCTCGTCAGGTAGGGCTCATTGAGTTCACGGTCGAAGATTGCGTGCGCTCAGAGCTGTGTAAAGTGGCGCTTCAAGCCTACCTGTAAGGAAACAAAATGACTGACATGGAAATCGAAAAAGAAATCGTGGCCAAGGGAAAAACGGCCGCGCGAGTAACCCCAGAACGTATCCAAAGCGTTATCCACGCCGAACATTATTTTACGGCCTTTGATGGCAGATCTGGCGCCCTGGCAAGTGGGACCTATGCCGGCAAAGAGGTGCCAGTTGCTGGCGACGCTGATCTTGAGTCGCTTAAATTACTGACGTTTTGTGTACTGGTGTTGGAGAACGGATTCATCGTTACCGGTGAATCAGCTTGTGCAAGCCCGGAAAACTTTGATCCGGAGATCGGTCGTAAGATTGCGCGCCAGAACGCAGTCGCTAAAATCTGGCCACTTGAAGGATATCTCTTAAAACAAAGATTTAACGAGGCAAAACAATGAAGTGTGTGATTTATGGCCGAGATAATTGCTCCTTCTGTAAGCGGGCAGTTGAGCTGGCGAAGCAGCTGCAGGGGCATGGATATGGCGAATATCAGTACATCGATATTGTCGCTGCCGGGATCGATAAACAAAAGCTGAGTGACATGGTTGGGAAGCCGGTAGAAACCATTCCCCAGGTGTTTTTGGACGATGTTCCAATCGGCGGTTACACAGAATTTGCTGCTTTCGCAAGCACTCTGTAATACAATACGGCTCCGTTTGGGGCCTTTTTGATTTGTCGCTTTTGATAACAGAGCGTACACTTAGGTACGAGCCATTTAGCTGTAAAGAGGTTTTATGCATTTAGAAAATTGCCTGGAAGATATGAATGTCATTAGCAATGCTCTTGCTACCGTGACTTCTAACGCTTCACGCTTTTCGAATGCAAATAACACTCCGAAAGCATTCCCGAAGCGTGTACACACAAAATTTAAGATGCGTCCCCGTTTCGGCGGCATCACAAGGTCGACGAGGCCCGGTTTTGCAGATTCCCATGAGTTCAGACTGCCGCAAACGGAAGGCATTCCGGTTGCTGAGAGTGACACCGCAGCTCAACTTGCGGATATTGAACAAAGGCTCGCAGAGCTGACGGCGAAACACGTTCAGTTGACCCATAGCATTTCAGGTTACAGTGCGGAACAAATCCGCGAATCTTTCGGTGAAAGCCGTTACGAGGACTTGAAGAACGTTGACCTGTCCATACGTGGTTTAGAGGGCTTTGTTAACAAGTTCATCCGTGACGCCGAACTGCCACATCCGTACCTGAAACGCTTGAGTGATGCTATCACTGAGTACCGTCTGGCGGTTTCTGACCTCCTGATGATTTTAAATCAGTGCTTTAACGAAGTTGAGGTTATCGAATCGCAGACAGGTCTCATTGATGAGGACGTCTTCGCAAACTTCTCCTTCCATTAAGGCTGATCGATGAAAGTCACATGGAACAGTGATAGTTACGCCCAATTTTTGGAGCCGGTCTTCAGAGTAATGCCTGATCTGGAGACCTCCTTACTTACTGATTTTGTGAGTTTTAAGAACGGCTTTTATCCGGACGTTTTTGGCAAAGATGGCCCCTATACCGCACCAGGTTCTGTAGTATCCTCTCGTGTTTACCACGTCCATCTCTTATTCACCAAGCAAGAACGAAAAAGCCACCGAAACAGGTTCAACTGTACAAGCGATCGCGCCCTCGTTTACACCCAGCACGCCAAGTTACAGGACGTATATAGCCTGTTGGCCATCTTCCCAAATAATGCTCACAACACGGCAAATGACAATGGAATAATGAATGACATTGCCAAATACGCGGCAGCCTTCCAGAAATTAACAAACCCGTAGTTACCTGCAGCTCCATGCCTTTCTCATTCGTAGCGTGGTTCTATTGCGATAATTTTCATATTTTTTAGGCACTTAATCTAGTCTTTGCACGTATGCATAAATATACGAGAAATAACGGTACAGAAAGCGGCAGGCAAAATAACCACAAAATAATGAACATGCCATACACACCGCTATTCACGCCAATGTGACGATCCCAAAAGGGTTTGGTCATTATCTTAAGGGCTAGTTTCTCCGAAGTATAATATGAGAATGGGTACAGAATGGCGCTTAAAACAAGATATGTAACCACAAATGGCATATAAGGAGCATAGGCAGGAAAAATGAGTCCGTCATTCATATCGCGCACTATAAAATAGATCAGATAGCCATAACCACACCATCCCCATAAGCAGTGCCGTAAATAATATTTTAAGGTCATCATCTATGATTCCTTCATAGCTATACCATTAAAGCTATCATAACATGAATTGACGAATCCCCCTTCGAGACCAAGCGGCATCGAGACAGCCATAGACGCAAACATGACTAAACTGGCACCGGACAACGATGGGACATAACGCAAAGACAAGGGTGATGTCGCAAACAAACAAGCGGGAAATGGCACGGCCCTGATGACTAATTTTCAAAAAAAGGCCTTTCTATGATTCCATACTTGGTAGGTATGGAATCATTAGACAAAAGAGGGTATTTTAGGTTGATCTCAATAAAAACAATGCCTAATATACTGTATATAAACACAGTATAAAAAGCGTCATACAGTGGCCAGATTATGAAAAACACGTTTGACAGAGCACGCGCAGCGGAAAACACGTCACAGGAAGCGATCACCTATCTGGATCGAGCATCGCAGATGGATGCCAGGTCGGTCTCGATGCAGGGCGCCGATCTGACTTTCGCCGACGCATTCATGTTATTCACTCGCTTATCATTATTGATAACTCGCCGCCGGCCCGAGATAGCTGTCCATTGTGTTTTGATACATGTTCTCCCGCATATCGCTCAGGAAAAAGTAAGTAACCTGAATAGAATAATGGTGAATCAGCTGGTCAACCCGCTGATCCTTGAAGGGAAGATCGTGATGGGGCGCCGTGTTTTTTCCATCATGAAGCAGTTCCTGGGATGGTGTGCCTTCCAGGGGATTATCGAAACATCGCCCCTGAATGATATATCGCTGAACAAAGTTGCCGGCGGCGCGAAGACGGCCCCGCGGGAACGATGCCTGACGGACGCAGAGGTTTGGGTATTCTGGAATGTCTGGGACTATTTCGACGTATGTCCAGGCACGAAATGGGCGGCAAGACTTTGCCTCGTAGCTGCCAGACGTCCAGATGAAGTGCTGCGGGCCAGAGTAAGCGAGTTCGACCTTAAGCTAAATGTATGGAATCAAGGATCTCGCAACAAATCGGCCCGGTCGCACACCCTTCCGATGAGCTCACTGATGCGGAAGTGCGTAGAAGAATTGATTGCTTATGGCGCCGGCAGCCAGTGGCTCGTCCCGTCGAACAAAAAGAAAGCTGATACGCCAATGTCAAAGGTTGCAATAGCCCAGGCGTTGAGGCGGATTCTAGAGCGACCAGAGCTTGGGGAAGTGGAGTCGTTTACCCCACGTGATCTGCGTAGAACGGCACGCAGCTACTTTCCAGCCCTTAATATTTCACAGGAAGTATCACGTAAGATCATGAATCATAGTCTGGAAGGTATCGACCGTGTATACGACCGATATGACTACATGGATCAGATGCGAGAAGCCCTTGAGAGCTTCTCATCGTACATCTCGTCGATTGTTGAGCAACCAGATTTAGAAGAAATTGACCACAAAATGAAGGGAGATCGCCTATCCACCGAGCTGATCAGAGTAAACTTCTCATAGCTTTTTAATTGCTTCCACAACCTGCTCAACACCATCAGTTTGAGCCGGAAAGCGGTTGCGGAAAGCTGCGAGAACCTCACGTTCTTCCGGAGTCAGCGGCGCGATGCCCTGGTCTCGTAAAAAATCTGCCAGCTCAGGCTGACGGTCTTCAAGAACCATCATCATGAGACGTACTGGGTCTGCATTCAGTGCTTCTGCCAGTGGTAGCACTTTCTCTACCGGCAGCGGAATTCTTCCCTTTTTTATCAGGGACAAAATGTTGGGATTCTTGTAACCAATCTCACGGGAGATCGCCGACTGACTTTTCGGCGAAACAGTGATTAAAGAATCGATGTAGGCGACGTAACGAGCGGTCTTCTCATCGGCCATTGTCATTGTAGTTACTATCCTCGTGTGATCTTATTGTATGGTAAGTACTTACCGATATTACAGCAACGGTTGTTATTGTAAAGTCTTACATCCGGCTATTTGTAGGCAATTATCGCACATAAATCACGCGAAATAAGGGATAAATTAGTAAAATCCGGTACTTCTGTTGATTTTTTTGATTGTTTTTGTTTAAGACATTACGATACATTTTTATTAACTTTTATATCAATAGGTAGTACCATCACCTCCAAATGAAACCTGTTGATTAGGATGCTATTAATGGAAAAATTGTCATCTAATTTACTTGCTCTGAATGTAGGCAATGTTTTCGCGCTGACACACCTGGAGGCTGCAGAAGTACTATCTGAGTTACCAAATCACCAGGTAAACGTTAGAGCGCGCGACGCTACTGTTTTCCGGTTCTCCCTGGAAAATGGCTCTTTCACGCTGATCAATACTGGCGACCTCTCTTTCGCGGTTCGAATCAACTAAAATTTATAACCCGCCTATAACTCATTGATCCCCTGCGCGAATTGCTTCCTCCCCTGTTCGCGCAGTGTTATTTTCTTATATCTGAAAACAATTTGTTTACTCGATAAGGAAAGCACATGGCAACCAAACCCAGCAAAACTGTACTCAAAGAGGTACAGGACTTCCGCGATTCCGTAAAACGCGTCGTTGGTCTTCTTTCGGGCAAGAATATTCCTGTAGCTGAATGCGGAGACACAGCATACGTTCGCTACAATAAAAAGGGTGAGCCAGTCATGGTTAACATCCCATCCATACCAGATGACGCAAGCCCTGCGCTTATGAATGCCATACGTGGATTCCTTGATCACGAGGTTGGCCATCTCCTTTTCACAGACGAAAAAGTCGTCAAGAAAATGCGCAACACAAAGGCATTCGGACTCTGGAACGCCCTGGAAGACGTCTACATAGAACGTCGCATGAGTGAAGTGTTCACCGGCAGCCGGCGGAACCTATTGTCCACACGTAACCTAATGATTGACAAATATTTTAATCCCCATGTTAAAAAGGCGGTGGCGATGTGCCGCGGGGATCAACGCGAGTTGTTTCTAAAGTTCTTCCTCTGTCCGGTTCTACGGGCGTGGGATGGCCAACCAACTTTTGCTGATTTCATGGAGGAGCACTGGCACCTCATCGATAAACCTATTGCCGTTCTGAAAGAGTTTGGCGTCGATGAAGCTGTCCGTCGTATGGATAGCACTGAGGATTGCGTCAAGGTTGCAGCAGCAATGGCTAAGATCCTTCGTGAAATGACTGAGATGCCAGAAGGCCCGTTACCTGAACGTGAGTCCTCTTTAACCAAAAAGACCGAACCAGAAGAAGACAGTTCAGATGAGCCGGCTGCTGGAGACGATACTGAGGTTTGTGACGAAGAGGGGCTCGATAGCACTCCTGATGAGTTTAGCTCTGACGATGAAGATGATGAAAAATCAGACAAATCGATAAGTAAGTACATACCTAACAATGATAAAGTGATAAATGATACAGAAAGTAAACCTGAAGATGGCGATTTAGGCCATGAAAATGTTGACGACTTGCCTGACAGCGAAGAAACGACAGCTGATGATCCTGTTACATCTCTGGGCTCAGATGCAGGGGAAGAAGTGGATGATGAAGGGGATTACAGTCCGTCCACGAATGATAGCGCTAAGGACAGGCCCGGCAGCTCCTCTGATGATAGCGAAGCTGTCGAGGACGGTGAAGGTGAAGGCAAGGCTGACAAAGACGGTGGCGAGGAGAAGGATGAAGGGGATCGTGACACCTCGGATGAAAGCGATGCCGGCTTTGCCCCACACGCTGACGATATGTCTCTTGATGATGCTCTCAAGGCATTAGAAAACGTCGATGAAGAGATAGGTTCTTCAACCGAAGATGCGCTGGCGTCGGCGATCAAGTCGGAGCTAGCCAGCGCGTCACTATCTGATTACCGGCCATACAATCGCTCCTACGACTTCCTGGGGCCAATTGACGAGGCAGAAGAGCATATTAAGCGCGCCAGAAAAGCTTTTGGCGCAATCCCTATGTATTCGCCCGTAGATCGCTACCGCATTGTTCCAGAGGGCAGAAAACTGTTTGAGATGAAGGTGGAGAGACATCTGTCTTCCTCGGTGTCATCTACCTTGGCCAAAGACCTGGAGCGCGCGATCGCCAGTCGTAACCGTGTTCAGTTCATCCCTGGCCAGCGTCGTGGACGCGTACATGGGGCGAGTCTTTACCGACTGTCGATGAATGACGATCGGGTATTCCGGAGAAAAGAAGACCACAAGGCCGTGAACGCGTGCGTTCAACAGGTCATCGATTTGTCAGGTTCAATGGGCGGCCGAAAAATCGAGCTCGCGCTGGCATCCGCATACACACTGGCTGACGCCCTAGATCGTATCCACGTTCCGAACGTCATTACCGGCTTCACTACTTATGGCAATCCGGATGTAGCAACTATGTCGAAACGTGGGTTTAGCCGCTTTGAAGCGCTTATGCTGCCGATTATTAAAAACTGGCATGAGAAAGCGAACTCACCAGAGATACGTGCTCGTATGGGCTGTGTGGCGGAGACTTTCCCCCTGCTAAACAACGTGGATGGCGAGAGCATCGCACAGCTGGCTTCTCTGTTTGCAGGGCGTATGGAAGACAAGAAGATCATGATTGTGCAGAGCGACGGCGCCCCATGCGCTGCGGGGGATGGCTTTAGTAACCATCTGCGCTCTGTAACGAATGACATCGAAAACACAAGTGACATCAACCTGTTGGCCATTGGCATTCTTACGGACGCGCCGCGCCGGTATTACAAAAACTATGCACTGGTGAATAAGGTCGAAGAGTTGGGTACCTCAGTTGTCAGTGAGTTATCTCGTATCATTTTAGAGTAAATCTTGTGCCCTATAAAATAAGTAACTAGTTACTATAAAGCCTGATACATTCGTATAGAATAGAGCCCAGAAAAGACAACAAGTAAGGAAAAACACATGACCGCGACTGCGCTACCACAAGACGCCCACTCTGATGCCGTCACCTGCAAATGGTGCGGAAAATCCTTCCATCACCTCAAATCCCACATTTCGATGGGACGTTGTGAAGGCATTCCGGAAGAAGCCAAAGGGCTTGGTGTGGATGACGTAGTGAAAATGTACACCACAGCATTCCCCGGGGAACCAACGCTGTCTCCAAAGGCCATTGAAGCGTTAAAGAATAAACGCTCTGAGAAGGCTGGAGCAGACGGCAAAATCGCGGATATCAGTTCCCACCCCGGCTATGCAGGGACAGTCGAATACAAAACTGAGCTTGTCGCCGCTCACGAGCTGCTTGGCCTGACCATCAAGGAACTTGGCACGCCTCGAGGCAAACCCCTTCAGGTGACGGTCAACATCAACACGCCATATCCGGAGTTCGTGCCAGAAGTGAAAGCCGGCTATGTATACGGCGACTTCGATCTGATTAAAGACATCTTCATGATGCTGGAGATCGGCATTCCTGGTTATCTATGGGGTCATGCTGGTACGGGGAAAACCTCCCTGCCAACCCAGCTTTGCGCGCTCCTGAATCGCCCGGTTATCCGCTCACAGCATACGGCATCAACTGAGGAAGCCCATATTACGGGCCAGATTCTGGCGCGAGAAGGCACAACCTACTTTGAACCTGGGCTTCTGTCGCTGGCGATGAAGAACGGTTGGGTCTATCTGGCAGACGAATACGATTTTGCGTTCCCGCAGATTCTGGGGATCTACCAGCCAGTTCTTGAAGGCGAACCACTCGTAATCAAAGAAGCGACACCAGACTGGCGTCGCGTGGCGCCGCATAAGCGCTTCGCCTTCATCGGTACAGGCAACACTAATGGTTCAGGTGATGAAACGGGGCTTTATCAAGGAACGAACATCCAGAACGCGGCTAACTTCTCTCGCTTTGGCATCGTATCTCACGTCAAGTACATGAAGCCTGGTGCTGAGGTGAACATGCTGGTTGAAGCGGGAATCATCCGTGAATACGCCGAAAAAATGGTTAAGTTCGCCAATCTGGTACGAGACGGGTATGAGCAACACATGATCAGCCAACCAATCGGCCCGCGTGAGCTGCTTCTGTCCGCAAAAATCGGAATGATGCGAGGTGATTTCGCAGCCGGCATCGAGAAGTCATTCATCAATAAACTCCCCTCCACCTCTGCGCAAGCGGCGCGTGAAGTGGTTCAGAAAATCTTCGGTTAATCGTGCGTAAAGGTTGTTTTGGATCTCTTATCGCAGCTTCTGAAACTGGCGCGGCCTGTTTGTCATGCGCTCACAGGCCTGACTGCCACCAGGCAGCCAAAGGAGTTGCGATTTCGATATACGGGAAGTTCGTCGGCTTCCCCAACGACAAAATTAAGAAAAAACAGAAGGTAAAAACACATGAAAGCACTGATGGTCAGGACTGATTTTTCCCTGGGAGAATCAGCACTGAAAGCAGAGCACGCAGTAAAGGTAGCAAAGGAGGCTGGCTATACCGCGGTTATCTCTGCTGACACGATGAATATCGCCAGCGTTATCCCCCTGCAGCGAGCAGCTGGCGATGAGATGGCGGTGATCTGTGGTGTTAAGCTGAATGTTGTCGACGATCCAACATACGAGTACCGGGCTAAACTGGCCAAAGAGTCTAATGGATGTATGGAATCATTGGAGCGTGGACGTAACTACTGCTTCACCGCACTGATTAAAAACGAGCAAGGTTATCGCGACATTTGCGAACTAATGACTTTAGCCAATACACGCGAGCAGTTTTACTTCGTACCACGCCTGGCGCTCGAACAGCTGGCGGCTACTTACGCTAAAGGCAATATACTGTTGCTGACTTCGGATATCGGCAGCGTATTCCAGCGCCCGGACTTCGCTAAAATTATTAGCGCGCTGATTACTGCCGGCGGACGCGAGAATTTCTACAGCGTAGTTTATCCGCACCCTACGCCATTCTATGACCAGATCAACGTGCGAGCCATGAAAGTGGCAAGCGCACTGAAAATCGAGCCCGTTGCGTTTTACCCAGCTTATTACGAAGGGGTTGATGACGCTGACATCAAAGACATCGCCCACATGGTGATGAACAATATCAAAGTCGATCAGCCACACCGGCTGCGTATCCCCCACCAGCGCGACAATGCAATAAATGGTCGCCGTCATCTGCTGCAGGCTCTGAAAGAGTTTTCTGTCCGAATGGGCGTATCTGTATCTGCCGCCATGGCTTCTACAACGCAAGACTCCATCGTTAAGGCGTGCGAATGGCGCTGGCACGAGATGGCGCCGGCGCTGCCAAAAATGGCAGACGATGAGCCTGCAACGTTGATGAAACTGGCTGTCGCAGGGCTTCGAAAACGTCTCAGCAACAAAGAATTTGGCTACACGCCACCAGCTTCCGAGCACCGCGTTTACGTCGATCGCCTCAAGTATGAAATGGAAACGCTCACTCGCCTGGGATTCTGCGGTTATTTCCTGATGGTTCGCGATCTGATGAATCATAGTCGCGAGACTGGTATTCCTGTCGGGCCAGGTCGTGGTTCATCCGCCGGCTCTCTGGTGGCATGGTGCATCGGCATTACTAACGTTGACCCAATCCGTCATGGTCTTCTGTTCGAACGTTTCATTAACCCTGAGCGTCTCGACTTGCCGGATGCGGATTTGGACTTTAGCCAGGCGCGGCGTCATGAGGTGATCGAGTATCTGAATGCCCGATATGGCGAAGAGTATGTTGCAGGCATTCCGAACTTCACTTATCTGGGCGCCGCTTCCGCACTGCGCGACACAGCGCGTATTTATGGAGTTGATGCGGCGGATATGGCTGTTTCCAAGGAGCTAAAGACCCTGGAGGATGACAGTCTGTCTCTGTCGGAGCTGCGCGAGCAGCTGGCCAGTCTGGACAAGTACGCCACCAAACATCCGGACGCATTTAAGGCGGCGAGCAAGTTGCAAAACCTGATGCGTGGCTTCGGCCGCCATGCTGCAGGGATGATTGTCGCTGGCGTACCTCTGACGGAACGTACCCCTGTAGAGCGACGTGGAGACGCGCGTTGCATCGCATTCGATAAACGATACTGCGAGGCAATGGGGCTGATCAAACTGGACGTTCTGGGCCTGGCCACTCTCGATCTGCTGGATAGCGCAAAACGTTACATCAAAGAGAGCACCGGTAAGGACATCAACCTCGATGCCATCCCACTGGATGATCGCAAAGTACTTGATGGATTCGCCGCGGGGTATACGCAAGGTGTGTTCCAGCTTGAGTCCGGCCCCATGAGGAAGCTACTCAAAGATCTGGGTGGTGGTATCGAGCCAATGAGCTTCAAAACCGTTGTGGCCACAACTGCGCTTTTCAGACCAGGTCCAATTCAGTCAGGCATGTTGGACGACTATGTTGCTGTGGCCAAGGGCTTCATGCCACCGCAATCACTTCACCCGGTACTTGACGAGCTGACTGCTGAAACAAACGGCGTCATTCTCTATCAGGAGCAGACGATGAACGCTACGCGACTGCTGGCAGGCTTTACCATGGCCGAAGCTGATGGTGTGCGTAAGGCGATCGGCAAGAAGGATATGGAGAAGATGAAGAGCATGGGCGAGAAATTCATCGTTCAGGCTCAGGCTGGGTGGATCGACGTCGTTATGGAGGATGGCACGGCGCAGCGCATACACCGCGCGGAACATTTTAAATGTGAAGACGGCAAGTTGCGGACAGTAGAAGAGGCGCTGGATGCCGGCGTTAAGCTGCCGATGGCAGTTGTTAGCGTGACAGGGTCACATCCTGGGTTATCTGAAACAAAAGCCAGTGAAATCTGGCAAGCCTTCGAGAAGAACGGTGCGTATCAGTTCAACAAATCTCACTCAGTAGCGTATTCGTTGATCAGCTATCAATCCATGTGGCTGAAAACGCATTTCCCTGCAGAGTTCTTCGCCGCAGCGCTCACCATTCTTGGCGAGGACAAGCACCAGGGACTGGTAAAGGATGCCTTAACCTATGGCATCCGCGTACTGCCACCCGACATTAATATGTCCTCGAATCGCATCGAGATCCGCACGCTCGAAGATGGCAGCCAGGTACTTTACGCCCCGTTCTCTGCGGTTAAAGGATGTTCTGAAAATGGGTGCCAGGCCATTATGCGAGCGCGTGAGAAAGTTGGTGGCAAGTTCGAGTCGCTGGCGCAATTTGAGGAAGCGGTCGAGAAGAGAGCCTGTAACAGCCGAGTACGTGAGTCTCTGCAAAAGGTTGGAGCATTCGCCTCTATTGAACCTGGCAGTATGCCGGCGACCGATCCGGTACGTCTGCGCGACCAGGCAGAGCTGATGGGCAATCTGGTGATCGATGCGGTGAAAGCTTCACGCCCATTTGAAATGAACCCAAAACGCTCTGCAGAGGTCAATGTGCTGATGACTCGCATGGCCGCAGAAATGGGCCTGGGCGATGAGTTGATACGACCAAGCATCGGCATTAAGCCAAAAATTATGGTCATACTCGACAACGCCAATGGCAATGATGCACGTACCGGCTACTTCATGGAGAACGGCTACGATGACTTCAAAGCCAAGTTGCTGGTTTCTGGTGACCTGCGTATGGGGGATTTGTATGTCACTGGCGTGTGTAAAAAGGTAAAGGATAAGGAAAAAGACTACACCAAAGATGAGATCGGCCAGTTTATCGACTTTATGCGGGAAGAGATAAATCTGGTTCGTCCAACCTACGTGCTGACGTGCGGCAGCCGGGCGACATCGCTGTTCAATAACAAGAGCAAGCCATCCGATCTTGTTGGGCGCAAAGAATATCTGCCAGACCTGGACGTGACCGTGTTCTATGGATTTAACCCGAATATTTTGTACTTCCGTCCAGAGGAAGGAGAAAAGCTGGAAGCCATTCTGGCAGAGGTAGCGGAGACTATTAACAAATGACTAAAGGAAAACACATGAGCGCAGCGAATAAAATTGCACAAGAGCTCACAGCAATACCACAGGAGTTTCAGGATAAGGCGATTGAAGCCACTCTGCGATCCCAGTTCTGGGAAATCATTGACTGCCCTGTCACGCTCGATCTGGCATTGGCGTTTGCAAAGCAGGATGGCGCCGACCCTATTTGTCGATTACGGAAATGCGCGCGTGCGCTGGCATTAAAAACGCAAGATCCAAAGGCGTGCCAATATCTGCTGGAGATTTATGAATCTGACAAACCAGAAGAAGAGCTGGCTTCATTTAAAACTTTCCGCGCCCGTCTTGTCCTGAAGGTGGCCAAGGAGTTCATGGAGGTGAGCAAGATAGGCGACGTCAGAAAATACCGGCTTAAGAGGCAGACCAGAGTCACTCTATCAAACATATTCGGTAAAAAAGTAGCATAAAGAATGCCCTGCCCTATGGCGGGGCATTCTTTGGAATCAGTGTAAAATTTACCCCGTTCTAACAGAATTGAGACATAAAGCCACACATTTTTAAGGGATGCTCTTGTTTATTCTCGTGAATTTGGGAACATATTTGTAGCACCAACAATGGTACTTAACTGGACTACACACTCTCATAACGGAGCCTTTGGGTTAGGGATATGATAAAAAAAACGCTAATAACGGGGATGAGTTTCATAATGGTTGGCTGTGCTGGCATGAAGATACCGAATTATGATGAGGTCAAAACAAGCCCGCACTACACTGAATGTCGTGAGTTCGCTGCCGATGTTTACAAGAATAATGGATACAGTAAAGAAGCCAACACGGTGATTTTTAACATGGACGACCGCAAGGCCCAAGCGATTGTTTCAGGATGCGTCGTGACAATGAGCAAGAACAGCATCGAAGAAGCAAAGGCAGACTTAAACAAAAAGGCTGCAGCTTATGGGATGATCAGCGGTGCTTGTTATAACACATCATGTCGAGTCGACACTGAACAGCAGTTAAAGGCTTATACCCTTGGGAGCTATTACGCTTCATCTAAGAAATTTCCTGAGCAGATGAAACCTGAATTTTGAGGAAAAAAATAATGCCCCGCACGATTAAAGGCATAGCCATCGTCGCTACCTCACTAATACTTTCCGGATGCGCCTTCCCAGACAAGGATGGCGACTTTGGTGCATATGTACACAGCTGTCAACAATACGCCTATGGTAAAGCCTATGCTTTTGAACATAGAGATTTAGCTTATAAGATTTGCAAAGATGCGGCGAAACTCTGGGGCGACGAAGTCCCTGCCTATGTTATTCGGCAAATCAAGCTTCACCCCGAAATCCCAGAAGATGAGATTAAATACGCGGCAATGGCCGGGTCATTGGGAAATAACTAAATTCACAAAATATAACCCGCCAAACGGCGGGTTTTTTGTTTGCATACTCCATTTATAAGCCCCTCCGCACCCTCCACACCCTCACGACACATGCTCCACCAGCTGATTTCTTCATGGTACTATTGATATAAATTAGTAAGTGGATACATAACAAAATGAGCACCGAAATTTACGAAAAAATCATGACCGATCTGGAGTTCGATCGCGACAATCTGGAAGAGGTTTGGCGGCAGCAACCGAGGCTGTTGATGGAGTACGGCGCAAGACTAGCGCGCGCGGAACGAGAGGTTGCAGATGCTAAACTATCCCTCGATGCCATAGAGGCAAAAATTTACGACATTGAACGTAAGAACTTGAGTATGAACGGAATAAAGTTCAATGAATCAGTACTGGAAGCTAAGGTTCGCACAAGCCCACAATACCTTGCGAAGCGCCAAAAACTGGATGACGCACGTCTGATCGCTGACATCTATAAGCACGCTGTCACCGCCTTCTCTCACCGTAGAGACATGATCGTGCAGGCCTCGAAAATGGCCATCGTAGAGATTGAACGACTGGGCGCCGAACGCTTCACCGCCACCCGATAATTTTTGATAGATAGTAAGTAAGTACTGATCTATTATTATGTACGCTTTTAAGAGCCACGAACAAGCGAATGCCCCAAGCGCAAAGCGCCCATGGCCATAATCACAACAAGGAGAAATACATGTCTAAGTCATTACTTGATCTGCTTAACAAGACCCGCGGCGATATTGCTTCCAAACGAGGCAATAACGTCGACCTAACCCGTCTGAAAGACGGTAATAACTATCTGCGCATCTTCCCTAACAAGGACGATCAGAACGGTGTGTTCTTCCAGACTTTCGGTATGCACTACGTTAAGCATCAGAATGAGGAGGGCAAAGAAGTTACCACTGCCTATATCTGCGAACAGCACACCCACAATCGTGCGTGCCAGCTATGTGAGATGGTGATGGAAGGTCGCGCTCGCTACAAAGGCAACAAGGCAATGGAAGAGCGTATCGGTCAAATGCGCGCTACTCCCCGCTACCTGGTCAATGGCGTACTTTCAGCTCGTGAAGACTTTGGCGACGCGGAAAAATGCCAGCTGATTGAGCTCCCGTCCACTGTGTTCGACGATATCTGCAAAGTGATGTCTGAGGATATCGCAGATGATATCGGCAACCCGTTAAGCAAAGAAGAAGGCTATGCGTTCCTGATCAAACGCACCGGCTCCGGTCGCGATACCAAGTACGACGTATCCCCAAAACGTAAAGTCTACAAGGGCGATATCCCTGAAAAACTGTGGTCGACCCAGCATGACCTGATCGCTTACGCCAATCAGGCTGATGAAACTCGTCTGCTGTCTACCGTTCGCACCATGGGGCGTCTCATTGGTATTGCAGCACCTGCCGCCACCACCGCTGCTATTTCCTCACCAGCTGCTGCAAGTGCAGCAACGCTGCCTGGTTTTGGCACCATCACTGGCCATACGGAAGGTGCAGCTGCTGTAGCCACGACCTCTACCCCGGAACCAGCAAAAACATCTCTGGTAGACGAAGAGATCTTACGTGCCGCAGAGGCTGAGTTCGTTCCAGAGCCGGAAGAAGTTAAAGCACCAGCTGCTTCCGCCACTACCACTGCGGCCGCGACCAGCACTTCTAATGACGATGAAGGTCTTGACGATCTGCTGGCGGAATTAGAATCGCTTTAATCCCAGGCCATGACTGTTAAGGCGTCTACGGACGCCTTACTTTTTGGAAGGAGTTTTCCGGTGAATTATCTCTTAGTGGACGGTAACAGCCTGGGCTATTACCACCAGCAATCTGACAAATTACATAACGGCGAAATGGAAGTTCAGGCGGTGTTTGGCTTCATCAAAAATGTTCGTCGCTATGCGTCCATTCTTCACGCACGCCCCATGATCCTGTGGGACGGCTTTAGCGACAAGCGTCGCGACTATTACCCGGATTACAAAGCAAATCGCGATGAAGATCCGGAAATGAAGAGGATGAAAGAAGGCTTTGCAGTCCAGAAGCCTTACATCCTGAAAATGATGGCAGCCCTTGGCGTCAACCAGCTGATCGCCAAAGACGCCGAGGCCGATGACCTGGCGGGGATGCTGGTTGGTCGTCTTGCGCCACAACCAACGGTCGATCATATCTACCTGCTCACCGGCGACGGCGACTGGCTGCAGCTGGTTCGAGAAAAAGTCAGCTGGGTGAGCCTTCGTGAAGACGCCAAACACAAGCAGGTGAACTTTGAGCAGTTCCCAGAGCTGATCGGCCTGCCTACCCCACGTGCTTTCCTCGAAGCCAAAGCTCTGCAGGGGGATACCTCCGACAACATCAAAGGTGTAGGCGGGATTGGTGACGGTGGCGCCAAGGAGCTGCTGCACGAATGGGGAAGCGTCGCCGCTATGGTGCGCGGCATTAACGACGGCTCGATCGTCATCAATAAAGGCCGATACAAAACGGCATTCAACAAACTGGCCAAAAATGCCTTCAACGAGAAGACCGGCTGCCGGATGCTGGAGGCCTTCAAGCGCAACATGACGCTGATGAACCTCATCGATACCAAGTTCCCACCCAGCGAAATCGAAAAGATAAAAGGCGCACGTGATTTGAAAGCCTTCGAACTGCTCTGCCATGAGCTGAACTTCCGGTCATTCCTGGAAGATCTGGACGTGTTCGTTTTGCCTTTTGAGAGGTACTGCTGATGTTGAAATCACTCATCAACGGCAATACGACCACGCCTACGATGCTGGCTAAGGAGATTGTCTTCTTCCATGGAGAACATGCCGTTGTTGCGCTACCGCGCATTCTCGGCGCGGCCGGCATGAGCGTGACAGAACGAGAGTACGGGCTGATTAGCGAACAGGTCGTCAAGATCCTCTCCCGCATGGCCAAACACCTCAACCACGACGCAATAAAGTTTGATGAAGCCGCCGCTTCCAAACGCATCAAAGAGACAAAAGGAGCCTAAGAATGGCAAAAGGAAAATCAGCACTGGCAATGGCATTAAAAAAGAAAATCGGCAGCAATGACGAGATCCAAAAGGTTTCACACTGGATTGATTCCGGCTTCCCTCCGCTGAATAAAGCCATCTCCGGGCGCTATGACGGCGGTTTCCCAAGCGGACGTATCGTTGAGATCTTTGGGCCGCCAAGTGCTGGTAAAACCTTCCTGGCGACGGCCGCCATGGTCTCCGCTCAGAAACAGGAGGGTCTGGCTGTATTCCTGGACCACGAAAACAGCTTTGATGTTGGTCTGGCGGTGGCAAACGGCCTGAATGCGGATGAGGATGACGGCCAGTGGGTCTATAAGCAGCCGGACACGTTCGAAGAATCGGTTGAGCTGATCGGCACCATCCTGAAACTGGTGCGAGACGAAGGGCTGATCCCCGCAGACGCCCCTATTTGCATCGTAGCCGACTCCCTTGCGTCAATGGTGCCAAACTCCAAAGCCGAGAAGTTCGACAAAATGGCGGAAGGTACAGCGAAGGATAAAGATCAGCTAAACATGAACGACAATACGGCCCTGGCTCGTGCTACGAGCGCCAACTTTCCAACGCTGGCGCTCTGGGCGCGCAAGTACAATGCCTGCATTATTTTCCTTAACCAGGTTCGTACAAAAATCGGCGTGATGTTTGGCGATCCGACCACCTCCCCTGGTGGTGATTCTCCGAAGTTCTACGCCTCAGTACGTATTCGTCTTGGCGCTTCTGTTATGAAGGATGGCAAAGATAAGATCGGTCAGGACGTTGGCGCCGAGTGCATCAAAAACAAAGTGGCACCGCCATTCGGCAAATGCTCATGGAAATTCTACTTCGACCCGACCCGCGGTCTGGACGTTATCGAGTCACTGGTTGAGCACATGCTCGAAGAAGGATACCTGCCAAAGAATGCCAGCGGCCGCGTAGAGATTGGCGACAAGAAGTATACCAAATCGCAGATCGTCGACATGTATCGAGAAAAACCCCTTACGGAAATTATTGCTGCTCTGCAAGCTATTGAAGACAGACGTATGAAGGAATCTAAGACATTGGTTGAGGGCGATTAAGTTAATTAAAAAGGCGCTAGTATGCGCCTTTTTAATTAAAAGAAATCTTTACTATCCTTAAAACGTTCATAGACCTCTTGCTCCCTTTTATTCCAAGATTCATCTGTTATGTAATTAGGTTTCCATTCTAAACTTTCCCAACCACTAACTAAAAAAGCAATAGCAAAACGGTCATCGTTATTAATCATGGTGTTCGATCCAACGTCGACTTTAGCCACTAAACCTATTGCTTTTAAATACCCAACTGCATTAATCACCTCTTGACTTGATAGAGTCAACTTACCACAAATGATTGATAACTTTACTGAAATATAAACATCCCCTCTAGACCTTATCATCAAAAGATATAGGTATACCTTTAGAGCATTTAGTTCATTAACTCCCCGGTTAGTCATTGCTTCAAAAGAAGGGATATGACTCTTGTCGTCTACCACTCCCTTGTAGGGCATTTTGCACCAAAAACCATGACTTGTGCTAAAGTCAGCCAAATCTCTACCTTTTTCTCTTGGCTTGCAATTTATTAGTATGTATCTTTTCTTTCTCTCGCCTTTTGTACGAATAATCTTAGCCTCTTCGAGGACACGTAAACCAGAGTTGATCAATTTTCTGCTCAGAGAACACATTGCAGCAAAGTCGTCATAGGTTAAGTTCGCGCCGATCTTGCCTTCTTCATCAATATCTGACTTTAAACAAATTACGATAAAGAGCTTAAGAACAGAAATTCCCTGAGAAACTTTATTTTTCTTTAAGCTTTGTAAGAATTTTTTATCTCTCATTATGTAGTAAGGCATTGGCTTCCAAAGTGGGCTCATTTCACTTCCCCATGACCAAATAGTAAACAAACAAGAGTAAGGCAGCCGCGACAAACAGTTTCGTTAACTCATCCGCTACGTCAGCAAGACGTAACAAGCATTTTACTATATTTTCCATAGACATACTCGTACCCTCGTTCAAATATTTGGTTTGTTGAAATTAGTATGCAGCTTTACCTAAAGACTTAATAGTCTTTAGGTAAAGTTCTTTCTAGAATAGAGATGCACGTAAATTTCTTATAAAACATAAAGATAACTAAAATTCATAGTTCACGAGAATACTGTTAGGGTTCACGAAAGTATTACTCTCGCTTTCACTCCCTAAAAATTTCATGACGATATCAACAAGAAGTGCATATCAGTCCGCATAACAAATGCCTTGCTTGACGCATTGAACGCCTCGAGGAGATCACTAAGATAAGTAAGTACATACAAAAAAAAGGAGAAGTACATGAGGATGATGCTAAGCCAATCTGTGCGGAAGATGCTTAACATCTTGAGCGAACACAAGGCATTAGCACTCTTTCGTAGCCATTTACAGTTCAAAATATATAAGTTAGTATTTACCTATTATGAAGATATACATAGATATCCTGTTACTCATCTTTTCAATACTGTTTATGTTGGACTGCCTGCTGATCGGGACACTCAAGAAAGCTCTGTCTCCTGTCAACGGAACCACTGTGAACATGCTCGCACTGGTGCTGGTCGTCACCTCTACAGCACAGGTCTACACAGGGATAGTGGTATGAGAAAAATAACGCTACTGCTGGCCGCCCTCTCCTTCTCTCTACTGGCGGATACCCGGATTTACCAATGCGATATGACCGTATCGCAAGTGAAAAATGATCAAATCAGCAGACCTACTAAAGCTGACTTCGGCGCGCTGGTCGTTGATAGCGGAGATCAGTTCTATGTCGTCCGCGGCGATGAGGTTCTCTCATCTCCATATCTGGCTAAACGCAACGGTAAACTGGTTGGCGTTGGCGAGGACAAGCTTATCTACAACAAATCCCACGACGTCTACGGCGTTCATAGCAAAGACCAAAGTTTCTTTTTCGACGGATGTAAGGAGGTTGGTTAATGGCTCTCACAATGACTGGTCTGGAGATTGAGAAAACAAGCGGCTACTGGAGAGCGAAAGGCTTCAGAAAACCGGACATGCAGGAGCGTCTGGAACGCGAAGACGGTTACATCATCCACCAGCGTCGGGAATGGCGCATGTTTGATCCTGAAACCGGGAAACTCACATCGAAAGCACAAACGCTTTGGGGTTTGCTCAAGCAGATCCACTAACCGATGTTTCTGCAAAGCGTTTTAAGTGTGATGGAATAACATTTGTTAGTAACCACTAACCTAGAATTCATGCGGGTTAGCAGGTTAGTGACCACTGGGGAAGCTATATTGTTATCTACACGGGCCTGACGCAAAGCAACGACTGCGTCGCCCGTTTTCAGGATATCTAATTCAGTGCTGTATTACCGCTCACAGTATACGTTGCCAGTGAATTACCGCTCACAGCATACGTTTTACCGCTGACAGCATATCTTTCACCGCTGACAGCATACATTCATAGGGCAGCAGTTGCTCTTAGACGTTAGCCATGTCGATTTATAAAGACCGCAGATAGTGGAAATGTACCGCTGACAGCATACGTTTTACCGCTGACAGCATACATTGAGACAAAAGAACCGCTGACAGCATATGTTGAACCGCTGACAGCGTATCAAAGCAACTTGAGGCTATTGGTGAGTATCTCGATCAGCTTGATATTCTCTGGCGTCAGGTTCTGCGACAGCTCAGAAATTTTGTTTTTGAGGTTCTGTTTCGCATCAATTTCACCCTTCGCTTCTTCTGCCTGCTTAGGCGCCTCTGGCTTCTCGGGTTTGCTCGATGTGACTTTCAGTTTTGGGTTACGACTGTGGATCTGGATGTAGACAGAACGGCCACGCTTAACCTCGCTATATTCGAGATAGCCCAGCTCTTGCAGTGACTTCAATCCGTTCCTGATAGTCTGGTTTTGCGAGCTGACGTTGCGCGTGCTCAGATTGAGCCTGGCGCGCAGCCGGGCAAGAGATACCGGTGCAGGCTTAGGAGGAAGACTTTCGATGAAAGTATACAGCGCCTGGGCCGTCTCCTTGCGCGGGAGCTTGTTAATGACCTTTAACTGCAGCAGAACTTTGTGGTCAAAGCGATAGAGCTCAGACAGCTTAGGTTCAGCATAAAAGACAATAGAGTCTTTCTTCTCGTTGTAATCAACGCTGTTTATGAGGTGAACCATCAACAGGGATATCTTGTTGGTGTCGTCGACGTTCTTCTCTTCATGAGTGCGCTGGAACGACAACGTCGTGCGCATGATCTTGAGCAGGCTGTTTGTCAGGCGGTCTCGCAGGGTTTTGCGGATCTGCGAGGACGGGTAGCCGCAGAACTTGGCGAACTTCGTGATGCTCAGCTCTACGCGCCCTGTTGGCTCGCCGTATTCAGCCAGAGAGCGAACAACACCAACCCAGGTTTTGAAGTCATGATCCATATCCAGCCGCGGACCGGTGATTTTAATGTTTGAATAACCCTCTGACCGCGCGACTTCAAGCTGGACAAGCTCTCTGGATGCGTCGATCATGTTGGACTTGTTGCGAGAGCTATTCTTCGTTCCTTTGAGTGTCGGCACGAAGAGGCCAAGACGCATTAAAGCGATTGGCTGCACCGTGTTGTTGCTGTTAGGAACTAAGTCACCTGTGTACAAATTGAGAGCATCTTCCTCAAGAATTTCGTTATCTTCAGGTATTTCTTTGATTTCACTCTCTTTTTTCTTTTTTGTGGACATGTGGATACCTTTTGGTTCTAACCGCTGACAGCATACGTCAATTACCGCTGATAGCATACACAAAACCGTTGGCAGCATATACCGTACCGCTGACAGCATATCGTTTACCGCTGACAGCATACACGGATCGGTCCTTAGCCCAGGCGTGGCGCGGCCTGCGGCGATCGGGGATCTCTTTGGATCTATATAGGGATCTGTATAGGGATCTTATTATTGGGATCTAACCAGTGGATAAGTGGATAAGTGGATAAGTAAAACAGGCATTTGCGATTACAGGTGTGCCTAGTAAGCTATCGTGGTTCCGGTCAACAATCACTAAAACGAGAACATGGACTTAAAACGCACACGTTGGGTACGCCGTCTGGAAGACGGAACCTACACCATAGAATCAAACTCCACACTGAGCAACGAGAAGGTTCTCTGCAGCCTGTGTGGCATAGCCTCGAAGTGCAACATCAACGAGACCCGACTCAAGTTGCGTGACGCTGGCGTTAACTTCCACCTGAACAGCTGTGCCAGATACGTACCGCTGCTGGCATTTCGAAAACCGATCATCGGTCTGGATACCCCCTACTTCAACACTATGCGTTCAGGCGTTACCTGGCGTGACAGATTGACCGAAGGGAAAATTGTCTGCCTAGTTGAAGCTGATACTGCGAAGATCCTTCGATTCGGTGTCGTGGATAAAGTTTACTCTGGGCCAGTTGATGAGATGCTGAGAAAGCACAGTCGATTCAATCACCTCTGTATGGGCGGAGAGAAGATCGAAAAAGTGGGTGAAGTGATCCGCCGATCCTATGGCCACTTCCTGAAAGAAGACAGCCTGCTCACAGCGATTTACATCAGACACATCAAACGGGACTTTGATATCGAGTATCACAGCGAAGAAGAACTCGATTTAGTCGACCCTCGGCCAAAAGCAGAAGTGTTTAGCATCGCAAATGCGCGTCAGAAGCTCTCTGACGAACCCTAAACGAACAAAGGGGTCTTTACGCGAATACAAAATAGCGTAGCTTAGAATGCATCTGAGAAGCCAAGGGAGTGGTATATGGACGATTTTTACTCAAGAGAGATTACTCTGGCTGATATGATCTTTCTTCTTTCGGATGCATGAATTCTAGGAACCTCCTCATCCCGCAGACACGATATTCAGAAGTTTTGCTATGCCATAAGACTATGAGTATTGTTTTAGAACTTGACATCTGCTTCGAACTAACAGCGGACACTCAGTGATTGCGAGAAACAATCATCCTATGGTGACTCCCCGAAAGTTATTGTGTTGTTTGCTGAGTTTTTTGGTGGTTACTGCTAGTTTTGTCATGAGTCACCGATGGTCGAGAATTTCCTCACTTAGCACGTATCCACTATTAGTGGGCTGGAGTGTGGGGTGATGGGCTGACGTAACCAAGTTATCATTAACTTGAAAGTTGAAAAAAACATAGTAGAATGACGACTAAAAGTAGCACACTTAAGATTGAGCGATAAAAATGCACCAACATATTACGGATAAATCTTTTCAAGCTTTTTTTACAGACGCAGATGACCTTAGAAATACAATGATTAGCTTGTTGGGGGACGTGTCTAATCAAAATGTTATTGAACCTTGTTTCGGTGAGGGGGCATTTATAAAAAACCTAATCGGAAAGCCTAAAAATATCGATGCTATTGACATTGACGAAAATCATTTTTTAAGCGACTTGAAAATAAAGAACTGTAATTATTTTCACGCCGATTTTATCGATTATTTTGTTCAGCCAAATAATCGTAAAGTGCTACTCCCTAATACCGAGTATGATGCAACTATTTGCAACCCGCCTTACGGTCTGAAGTTCACACAAGAATATAGAAAAATAATAAAAAAAGCATTCCCTAATGTGTATGCTAAGGAATCTTACGCCTTATTTTTCTATTTTACATTGAAGACATTAAAAAAAGGAGGGCGTTATGTTTTCATTATCCCTGATACCTTCCTTACGAGTACGAATTTGAGGTATATGAGGCATTTCATACTTCAATCAGCTAAACCAAGTCATATCATTCAGTTTAAAAGTAGACGATTTGGCTCTGTTAACTTCGGTTATAGCAATATGTGCATTATTGCTGGTAATGTGGGGTCTCTTGGTACTGATTGCGAAGTTAATTGGATCGATGCCGTTGACTCAAATCAACCTCTCTTACAACTATTGGAAACCGATAACACAATTGTTCGTGGTGATTATTTTATTAATAATGTGGACAAAGCCTGGATTAGTCCAAAATTGTTTGAATCAATTAAGATATCTCGAGAAACTGTAACTCTGGGTGAGATTGCAGAATGTAAAACAGGTATTTATACAGGTGATAATCAAAGATTTTGTGGATATGACTCCGAAAATGCGCCTAAAAGAATTAATGGTCACCCAGTTGATTGGAGTCTAGTAAATCTAACTCCAACTGATCTTGAGAAGGAGCATGGTATAGATTCAAATATAGCTTATGTACCTTTTGTCCGAGGGGGACATAGAAATGTCTTTGAAGCTACAAATAGCTGTATTCGATGGGATAAAGAAGCTGTCGCATATTATTATAATGATAAGAAAGCTCGGCTTCAAAACAAAGATTTTTATTTTAAAAAGGGAATCGCAATACCTATGGTTACCTCTGGTAAGTTAACCGCTTCAGAAATGGATAACTGCATTTTTGACCAAGGTGTTGTTGGTGTTTTTGCCAAAGAGGCAAGCTACCATGATTTTTTATTAATTTACCTAAACCACCCATTTGCAACAGAACAAAAGTCCTTGGTATCACCTGGGGCTAATAACTCTGCAAACTATTTGAAGCGGATTAACATTCCTAAGTTGACCGAAACTGAGTTGTTAGAAGCAAGCAAAATAGTCGAGTTAGCGAAAGTTCAAGGATGGGAAAAAACAGAAGACAAAAGAAATGATTTTATTTCCTCCGTCTTTTAAACAAGGTGCACTATGTGCACCACTTTAATATTACCAATTTAAATAATCAGCTAGATTGGTATTAACTAAATAACTCCAAAATTTAGGCGATAGGTCATTCCTAAAATCAATGGCTTCTCGTCTAATTTCGCATATCCCTGCATTTGTCAGTTCATCTATTTTTTGGTAAGCCGCATCGCCACAATGAACTTCCCATATATTATTTCTGCGAATAGTCTCTAAATAGTTATTATTTTCGTTTTGTCTAACAAGGAATAATAAATTGACATTAGGATCCCAATGTTTGTAGGCTCGTCCGACAGCAATTAAACGAAGTGTATTCCCTTTTTCGTTAGAACCAAAGCCACTTTTAAAGTCTATAATATAATTTCGTCCATTTAGATTGAACATTTCATCTTCAACCATATTAATCTCACCTACAAGTTCAAAAACACTATCTACGTCATTTACGATGTGGTGTTGATATTGATTCCCTTGGGTGTGATTTATTATGCGATCTCTAAAGCTATTTCTAACCTCATGGAAACTTGGTGCTGAAATACGATATAGATTTGGCAATAAAGAGTGATCCCATGCAGCTTTGCAAAAACGCTCCCACAACTCTCCATTCCTTCGTGAAAAAGCCATGTACTCATATGGCCAAACTACATTCCGATATTCAAAGCTCATGACTGAATAACAATATTGGAGAAGCATAAATAACTTTGAACGATCGATATGTGAATACTCAACGATTAATATTTTACCTAAGTCATTTTTTACACGTTCTACCGCTTGATTTATAAGTATTGACTTCGAACTCTCTGGAAGGTTTTTAGCTTGTATATCTCTGGCGATATCCGTTAAATTTGAGTGAAAATAGGAAAAAATAAATTGTTTTAACTGAGTGTAATTCATTCAAATAGTTCCTTAACTTCTATACCTAAAGCTGAGGCAATCTTATGGATATTTAATAGGCTGACGTTTCTTTCCCCACGCTCTACACTACCTATGTAGGTTCTGTCCAAGTCACATAAGCTTGCAAGTTCTTCTTGTGTTAAGTTCCGTTTGTTTCGATGCTTTCTGACAGCTAAACCAAAACAAACTTGGTAATCATTTTTTTTCATAACAATCGATTAAACCTAAAAGATGACAATGAGTCTACAGACTATAAGTCTCATTGATGTGTGAAAAGGGAGGAAAAGTTGTGGATCTTAGTCTAGAAACTACCTGACTTGTAATGGCGCACAAAATTTAGTTAATGGCACAAAAATGTTTACATCCGAGTCTCGTTCTTAGACGAATCTTCTCACATAAACAATTATACCTTTTCGCCTTGTACATACGGAGCTGGGCTCCCGGTAATGCCACACCTAGAGCCCAGATCTTACTTAATTGTCTTGCTTAACCTTAAAAAAATAAGTATGTACTTACCTATTTATTTTGCCATAATATCCCGCCTGTAGATTTTCTAATGTGCCGTGTTTACTTGGTTGTTGGCCTGTTTTGCATGCTTAGAATCTATATCAAAATAACCATAAAGGAAATACACATGACGTTGCCATATGGGGTGATCTCCGATCCCCATTACCACAAATGGGATTCATTCTCGACGACCGATGCAGATGGTCTCAACTCTCGGCTGGCTATTCAGTTGGAGGCTACAAAAGAAGCGGCCATCGCTATGAAAAAAGCGGGCTGCACCCACATGCTGGTGGCCGGCGACACATTCCACGTCCGCGGAACCGTATCCCCTACCGTACTCAACTACGTCTCCGATGCCTATGAGTGGATCGTCAAAGATCTGGGGCTCAGCGTTGCGATGCTGGCTGGCAACCATGACCTCGAAACGAACGACTCTGTCTACAGCGCTAACGCCGCTGCGGCGCTAAAGTCGATTGGCGTACAGATCGTCTGCGGCCGTAAGCCCCACAGCATCAAATTGGGTGACGTCACAGTCCATATGGTGAGCTGGCGAAACAACCACGCCGAGTTAATTAGTGACCTGAAAGCACTTCGTGCGCGGCTTGACGGGGATCTGCACGACGTCGTGATTCATACCGCCATCAACAAAGCTATCCCCACAATGCCTGATGTTGGCATCGATGCGCAGGAGCTGAAAGAGATAGGCTTTCGCCTGGTGCTGTCCGGCCATTACCACAACCACAAGGAGGTGATCCCCGGAGTTATCAGTGTCGGCGCGCTGACGCACCAAAACTGGGGGGACGTAGGTTCGCTGGCGGGCTACATGATTGTGAACCCAGACGGATCGTTCAGTCATTTCGAAACCTCGGCGCCGAAATTCGTAAACCTGGAAGACGATGTGGATGACAGGCAGATACACGGCAATTACGTGCGCTTCCGGGCCGTCGTCGAAAACGATGAGGAAGGCATCAAGCTGCAGAACGTCCTGAAATCCATGGGAGCGAAAGGTGTTGTATGCAACTTCATCCGCAAGGGCTCAATGATGGAGGGTACTGCCAGCACCTCAGAGACCAGCAAAATCGACAGCCTTGGCGAGTCTGTTTCTGCTTACTGCAAAATCGTTCATGACACAGACGGTGGATTTGACCTGACCAAACTGAATGCCTTGTGTCAGGAGATCCTCACCGAAGCGGAAAGTGCGGAGGCGGTGTAGTGACTTCCTCCCGCAATAATTTCTGGGATTTCATCCAGATGATTAAACGGCTTGAAAGCGGAAAGCCCGTTTTATTCCAGAAGCCCTATCCGCCAGAAGGAAACCCACAGGCGTTTTACCTTGGTCAACTAACGAAACGTGGCCTCCTGTCACGCAACTCCTTCCCGGCACATACGGAATACCGCCTTCGCAAAGGGCAGAAATTGACTAAAGCAATTCGAGGCAAAGCATGAAATTTTTAACGCTCGAAGTGGAAAACTTCATGGCGCTGGCAAACGCCAAGGTCGAGCTTGATCAGCGTGGGCTGGTGCTCATCCAGGGTGTTAATGCCGGGGACTCATCGGCCGCCAGCAATGGCGCTGGTAAATCAACCCTCATGAATAGTTTGATGTGGTGTATTTATGGCGAGACATCCCATGGTGTTAAAGGTGACGACGTTCTCTCTACGGGGCATGAGAAGAACTGTCGCGTAAAAGTCACCATTGAAGACGAAGGTAAACGCTACGCCATTATCCGCCACCGCAAGCATAAGGAATTTAAAAACCGGCTTATCGTCCGCGGCGAAGACGGCGACATGACAAAGGGTAAAGATTCGCTCACCCAGGAGTTTGTAGAGCGACTGATCGGTGCGTCAAAAGAAGTATTTATGGCATCGATCTATGCCAGTCAGGAGGCGATGCCTGATTTGCCTGGCATGTCGGATAAAAACCTCAAAACCATCGTAGAAGAGGCTGCCGGCGTCGATCGTCTCACCAAAGCCTACGCGATTGCTCGCGAACGAGCCAACGCAGCTGCCGCACGCATGGAGACCACTAAAACCAAGATGGACGCCTGCTTGTCTCTGGTCGAATCGGCCCAGAATGAGCTGGAGTCTGCCAAAACCTCTTCTGAAGCCTGGGAGCGAGACCGCAGCGAACGGCTTGATGTCGCCCGTGCCGATCTGGTTGGAGCGGAAGTCACGCTCACTGAGGTCGAAATGGAGTTGCGCAGTCTGCCGGAGCAGATCCGCGATACTGAAAATGCCATCGGTAAAGAGCGGGAAAAACTTGCGTCCAAAGAAGAGCACGACGCCAAGCTGGTTAAGGTTCGTGGAGCGATCACTGATATACGCGCCAGCATCCGCATTACCGAAAACATCCAGAAGGAAGCGATGCAACGTGCTCGCGCATTCAAGGTGAAAGCGGAAGAAGTAAATACCAAAGTCGGTGAGCCGTGCCCTACCTGTGGCAAGGCTTATTGCGTTGAAGATCTGTCCACCGTGAAGGAGAGTTTTGTTGAACAGGCGCGCAGTGAGATCAGCCAAGCGCAGGCATCTGCAACGTCAGTGGCTAAATACCAAGAGCATCTTGAGAAGGCGCTCAAAATTGAATCATCACTTGTCGCCAGTACACCAGATGTGTCTGCCATTATTTCCCGAATCGAACAACTGACTAAAGAGCTGGGAACGCTTCGTCATCGGGAAAAAGAAGTCGTGGCTGTAGAAGCTTTGGTTGCCCGGGCGCGGAGCGAAGTAGATCGCATTACCAAAGAAACTAACCCATTTCTGGCTGTCATCAAACGCCATGAAGAAAGCCTGGCTGCCAATAAATCTAACTATGGTGTACTTAAAACTGAGTTAAAGAATATACAGGAGCAGGCTCTGCTGCTTGATAAAGCGCGCCAGGTCTACTCTCCTGCCGGCGTTCGCTCGCATATCCTGACCTCCGTGACGCCTTTCCTGAATGCCCAGACAGCGGAATATCTCAATACACTGTCGGACGGAAACATTGTGGCGGAATGGTCAACGATGGAATCAACCAAGAAGGGCGAGTGGCGCGATAAGTTCAATATCAGCGTGCGCAAGATCGGCGCCAGCAAAACCTTCCAGACATTGTCAGGTGGCGAAAAACGCAAAGTGCGCATTGCGTGCTCCCTGGCTCTGCAGGATCTGGTGGCCAGCCGCGCGAGCAAGAACATCGAGCTGTTTATCGGCGATGAAATTGACGATGCTCTGGACACAGCCGGTCTGGAGCGTCTGATGGGTATTCTGGAAGCAAAAGCGCGCGAGCGCGGCACGGTGATGATCATTTCTCACAAAGAAATGAAGTCATGGTTCCGGGAAACCATCACCGTGGAAGTGAAAGAGGGTCGCAGCTATGTCGTTTAACCTAAGCCGCACGCAGTTTTTGCAAATGTTTGCTGTGATGCAGTCATTCAGACTGATTAACAGTTATACCGCTGCTAGGGTGGCTCCTGGTGTAGGTTGGCAAAATCTCAATATTGAGACGGAGCAATTTACGGCTCTGATAGATCTGCTTTTCAAGACCCCGTTAATGCCAAGCCTGAAATCGATGCCGCCAGAGAGCAATGCGCCCATTCTGATCAACCCATTTTCGAAAGGTGGCTATCTTCCACACTCTGGGCCTGGGTTCTTGGTGATCCCGGAATCATCTGCGATGGTTATCGAAGATGATGTGCTGTACGGGGCAATAGAGGCGCATACCAGCAGTGCGTTTACTAACCTGACTCGACTGGCAAATGCACGTGCGTGGCAGGTTGCAATGCCAGGCAAGGCATTTGCTGGCATCAATTTCAATTGCGATTCACATGGGAGATTTCCAGAAAGAGGCGAATTAAGCTTTGAGACTGAAGATGGTGATAAGGCAATGGTTGAGTTCTCTGTCCCCTATGTACTTCGTTCTAACAGGATGGTTGCGCGTAAGCTGATAGATATCATGTCCTACTTCATCGGGCAGAGCATGATCGACGCAGACATAGAAAATGGTGTGCTGACCAGTGACAGCATACACGTGGTGAGCAGCATTCCAGAGCCCGTTCGCAAGTCTCCAGTTAAAACCCTGGAAGAGAAATTAATGGAATGCCCGGTATGGGCAACATGGTAAGGAAACTCTATGAGTAAAGTGATCAAAGTAGTTGGCGTCGACCCTTCAATGAGCAACTTCGGGCTGGCCATTGGTACGCTGGATCTGGATACAGACAAACTGGAAATCCATGGTCTTGAACTGGTTGAAACCAAAGCCGGCGGAACGAAGAAAAACGTCAGAGTAAACAGCGATGATCTGCGCCGGGCTAAAGAGATCTGGCGCACCGCCAGGCCCATCATTGAACAGGCCCATATGGTGTTTTGTGAACTACCGGTGGGTAGTCAAAGCTCTCGCGCGCAGACTTCTTACGGTGTATGTATCGGCGTTCTTGCTTGCGTTGATAAGCCACTTATCCAGGTTACGCCAAATGAAATTAAGCACTACGTCGGGAATAAACTGACCACATCTAAGGAAGAGATCATCCAGTGGGCGATTACAAAACAGCCTGATGCCCCTTGGTTGCGTCGGAAACAAGCGGGGAAAGATGTACTAGTTGCCAAGAATGAGCACCTGGCGGATGCCATAGCTTCGATATATTCTGGAATGCAGACAGACCAGTTCCGACAAGTGCGCGACGTTCTTAAAGGGATTTTATAATCCTCAATTGATAGGTAAGTACTTATTTAATAATATAGGCCACTACATTTAGTGGCCTTTTTTGATGGGTGATACATGATAAGGATTGTCAAACGTAATGGCTCCACAGAGCCGCTATCCGAAGAGAAGTACAACCGCGTCGTGATGTGGGGTGTAGAAGGTATACGTAACGTAAGCGCCTCTGCCGTAGCCATGGGCGCCGCCGCGAGCATTTTTGACGGCATGACAACTTCGCAGCTTCATGAGGCATTGGTTAAGTCGGCTGCAGATCTGATTTCGCCTGAAACTCCGAACTACTCCCAGGTCGCAGCACGACTGAACATGTTCAAAATTCGCAAAGATGCCTTCGGCGAATACGCTTACCCAAGTTTCTATCATCATATCGTCAGCAACGTCAGCCGCGGCGTTTACGATGAGGATTTGCTTAAGTTTTACTCCCGCGAAGAGATCGCTGAACTTGGCGTGTATATCAAACCCATGCGTGACGAACTCTTTGGCTATGCCGCGACTGTTCAGCTGGCGAGTAAGTACCTCGTCCAGAACCGAGTCACCGGCGAAATCTACGAAGCCCCGCAGCAGCTGTATATGCTGGTGGGTATGTGTCTTTTCCAGAATTGGGAAGATGGTTGTGCCGGCAAAACACGTCTGGAAATGGTGAAGGGGTTCTATGATGCCACCAGTACATTCAAATTGTCTCTGCCCACCCCAATCATGGCCGGCGTCCGTACCCCGACGCGCCAGTTCTCCAGCTGCGTTCTGATTGAGTCCGAAGACAGTTTGAAAGGGATCAGCGCTGCGTCCTCTGCCATTATCGATTACGTGTCGCGTCGTGCTGGCATTGGGATTGGTTTTGGCCGACTGCGTGCATTGGGGAGTGAGATCCGCAATGGAGAAGCCACCCACACTGGCGTAATCCCCTTTCTGAAACACTTCCAGACCGCTGTGAAATCATGCTCGCAGGGTGGCGTTCGAGGGGGCGCAGCGACGGCTTTCTACCCTATTTGGCATTTGGAAGTTGAAAGTCTGCTGGTATTGAAGAATAACCGCGGCATCGAGGAGAACCGTGTTCGTCATCTGGACTATGGCGTAATGATCAACCGCCTGATGTATCGCCGCCTGGTACGCAACGAGAATATTACGCTGTTCAGCCCGCATGATGTACCGGGGCTCTATGATGCTTTCTTTGTTGATCAGGACAAATTCGAAGCGCTGTACCTGCAATATGAAGCTGATGAGAGCATTCGCAAGAAATCCGTTCCCGCTGTTGATCTGTTCTCAAACCTGATGCAGGAACGAGCCTCTACCGGCCGCGTGTATATTGCGAACGTTGACCACATGAACGAACACGGCGCCTTCGATCCGAAAGTCGCTCCAGTTCACCAGTCAAACTTATGCATGGAGATTACGCTGCCAACTAAACCGCTGGCGTTTACCGATGACCCTGATGGTGAGATCGCCCTTTGCACACTGTCTGCGTTTAATCTGGGGGCATTACGCTCACTGGACACGCTGAAAGAGGTTGCATTCTATGCGGTGGCTGCGCTCGATTCCCTACTCGACTATCAGGATTACCCGATGGCCGCAGCGGAAATTCCGGCAAAAGCACGTCGTAGTTTGGGCGTCGGCGTTACCAATCTTGCGTACTATCTGGCGAAGAACGGATTTAACTACTCTGATCCGGCCGGCAACCAGCTGGTGCATGAAACGTTTGAAGCGATCCAGTATTACCTGCTTGATGCAAGTTGCCGGCTGGCGGAAGCCAAAGGTGCCTGTGATTGGTTTTCCCAAACTAAATATGCCCAGGGACAGCTGCCGATTGACCATTACCGCAAGTCGCTTGACGCTAACCCTGATACGTCCTTTGAGCTGAAAATGCCTTGGGAAGAGCTGCGCGACCGCATACGCGAATATGGTCTGCGTAACTCTACCCTGACAGCTCAGATGCCGTGCGAAACGTCCAGCCAAATCACCAACTCCACAAATGGTATCGAACCGCCGCGTGGTCCTGTTTCCGTGAAATCATCCAAAGACGGCATTGTGAAAATGGTGGTTCCGGACTTTGCTGAGCTGAAAGATCAGTACGAGTACCTTTGGGATATGCCGGATAACCGCGGCTATCTGACCAAAGTTGCGATCATTCAGAAGTTCTTTGACCAGGCTATTTCAGCTAACACCAATTATGACCCTACTCGCTTCCCGGGCGACAAGGTTCCAATGATGAAGTTGCTTGAAGATCTGCTCTTCGCTTATCAGCAAGGCGTGAAGACGCTTTATTACCACAACACACGAGATGGTGCCGGTAAGCGTGAAGACGATGATCTGGCCTCTGTTGCGTTGGTTGAGCCAGAAGATGAGTGCGATGGCGCATGCAAAATCTAATAAGCGTGGGGAGATATCCCCACCTTTCACTTCATTGAATGCCTCATTTTAACCAATAAGATAATAATTTGTTTAGAAGTGCATCTAATCAAATTGTTTAATAATACCGATAACATTCAAAGGGAAACACATGAGTTACTCCACTTTCCGTTTGGGCGCTAACGACGCAACCAAAGAGCCTATGTTCCTCGGGCAGTCTGTCAACGTTGCGCGCTACGATCAGCAGAAGTACCGCGATTTCGAAAAGCTGATCGAAAAACAGCTCTCCTTCTTCTGGCGCCCGGAAGAAGTCGACATAACCACCGATCGCATCGATTTCAATACTAAGCTGCAAGAGCATGAGCGGCACATTTTCCTGAGCAACCTCCGTTACCAGACTCTGCTGGATTCCGTTCAGGGACGCAGCCCAAACGCAACGCTGCTGCCGCTTATTTCAATTCCAGAGCTCGAAACGTGGGTGGAAACATGGTCGTTCTCTGAAACCATTCACAGCCGCAGCTACACCCACATTATTCGCGGTATGGTGGATGATCCGAGCATTGTCTTCGATGGCATTGTGACCGACGAGGAAATTATCAGCCGGGCTATCAGTATCTCTACAGAGTACGACAAGCTCTATGAGATGACCTGCGCGCGCCAGCATCTGGGAGAAGATGAATTCGAACGGCTCTACGTCTCCGAATTTGACGGAAAGCCCTACCCTCTCCAGCGCCAGCTGTTCCGTACTTTAGTATCCATCAACGCGCTGGAGGCCATTCGTTTTTACGTTAGCTTCGCCTGTACGTTTGCTTTTGGAGAAAGGAAATTACTTGAGGGCAACACCAAAATCATGCGTTTCATTGCGCGTGATGAGGCACTTCATTGCGAAGGCACAGAACGAATGCTCCGGTTTATGCGTACAGGCCGCGAAGGCTTGCTATGGGCCCAGATCGCTGCGGATGAGGAACCATTCATCTATCAGACCATGATGGACGTTGCCGAACAGGAAATGCGCTGGGCAGATTACCTGTTTAAAGACGGCTCAATGATTGGCTTAAACGCCGATATCCTGAAAAGCTATGTTAAATATCGAACCAATCTTGCGATGCGCCGTCTTGGCCTGAAACCACTGTACCCGGAGATAAAAGATGACCCGCTGGTGTGGATGAACAAATGGCTGTTGTCCGACACCTTGCAGATTGCACCGCAGGAAGCTGAGCAAAGCACTTATCTCGTTGGCCAGATTGACTCCGCTGTTGATCGCGCTGGCCTAAGCCAGTTTGCCGATTTGTAAGCCTGGATAAAGATTTTGTGGCCTGGTCGCTCTGGGCCACAATGAACGCGAAAAAAGCACTAAGGAAAGATAAAGCATGAAATTAACGAAACTGACCGACCATCTCAAGCTGGCCACCGATAAGCTGGTGGGCTTCAAACCAGAGCCATATGAGCTGAACCCCGGTTTTGGAGAAGCGACAGAGAGTATTTACAAGATGGTTGACCAGTTCCACGAGCTGTTTCAGCACCCGCGTCGTGTAATGCCCACTCCGGAGCTGCTGCGCCTGCGCGCTAAGCTGATCCATGAAGAGGCGGTAGAAGAAGGGCTGCCTGCAGCGAAAAAAGGGGATATGCAGGGATTGCTGGATGCAATGGCTGACTTCCTGTATGTGGGTGTCGGGACGATGGTAGCCATCAAAGGTGGACTATCAACTGGCATGAGCTACTACACTCAGGAGCAAAGCGTCGATCGCTTTATTCATACCATTATGGTGCCTGGAAATACCGTCTTCGACGATATGGCCATCCCCTTCAATGAAGCAGAAGAAGCTGCGCTTATGTTGGCCGCGCTGGCCGATAAACTTGAACATAACAAGGTAGGTGATGCTGAGCTGATTCAGGATCTGCGCCGCGTGATGAACAAAATCTATGTGGCGTGCATGATGGTGTATCGCCTGGCTGAATTCCTTGGCGTCGACGTCGTGGAGCTGGTGGCGGAGATCCACCGTTCTAATATGACAAAGCTGTGGCCGGCGGATGCTGAAGCGCGTCGTCTTGCCGTTGAGAGCTGTAAATATGATAAGAATGATCTCGGATTCCGCCATGCTGACGGCACTGACATGATGATCGGCTATCGCCTGTCTGATGGAAAAATCCTTAAATCGCCGACATATAGCGATGTCGATCTTTCTCGTTTCCTTGAGCAAGCACAGGCATCTTCGCTGTATGAAGTGGTTAAAAACAGCTTGTAAGTACTAACTTATCAATATATATTGAAATTGACGTGTGATCTATTGTCCATCTCTATCCTTATCAATCTTTATTTTCGATAAAGTTGAGCGTTGGTGGCCCCGAGGCCACCATTTTTTTACTTAATTTCTAGCCTGGATGTCTTCTCTGTGTTTAAAATGATAGGTATGTACTTACTTATTATTTGAGGTCATCTTGTCTTTTTTACTTAATCGAGAATTCAGTAACGGTCAGCTGGCTTCTAGCTCTTATGGCCGTGTCATTCAGACCGTTGTTGATACCGGCGTTCCTTCCGAAGATCGCACCGGCACCGGTACGCTTGGCGTTTCTTATGTGCCTTCCTACTACATGCTTACCGGCGGGGCTGTTCCGCTCATTTCTTCAAAACAGGTAAACCTGAAACCGCTACTGGTTGAGCTTGAATGGTATTTACAAGGTTCAGGCAACATTGGGTTCCTTAAAGAGCATGGTGTGAAGATCTGGGATGCTTGGGCCGACGATAATGGCGATTTAGGGCCTGTATATGGCAAGCAGTGGCGTCGATGGGAGGACACCAGAATTGTCCCTTACAGCGAGTATCGCCTTAAGGAGGACATCTTCCTGGAACGTGGTTATCGCGTTGAAGGTTACATTGGGCTGAATGAAGACCGCGTCGTTATCACCCGTGAAATCGATCAGTTACAACGTATGGTTGATCAGTTGCGCAACGACCCGACCGATCGCCGCATACTGCTTAATGCCTGGAATGTTGGTGAGCTGGAGGACATGAAGCTTCCACCTTGCCACTTTGTGTTGTCCGTATGGAGTCGTGAGCTCGATTTCCAGACCCGTTTGTCTATGGCCACCGACATTGGCATCCAGCATAACCGGCATGGCTATGAATCGATCTATACACAGATGCTTTGCCTGATAGAGCAGCGAGGCAGTATCTCTGAGCCAATGCTGGATGAGCTTGGTATCCCTAAACGTATCCTGAACTCCTGCCTGGTGCAGCGGAGTGTCGATACTTTCCTTGGTATGCCATTCAATATTGCCGGTTACGGCATCCTCACGCAGTTCATTGCGAAGATTACGGGTCACATGGCTGGCGCCTTCGTCCATTTCGGCTTTGATGTTCACATTTACAACAACCACTTGGAGCAGGTTGAAGAGCTACTGGCTCGCGAACATCCGGAGTCGTCCGACCCCATCGTCGTCTTCCCGCACGAATGGGAAGAGCTGGATGACTTCAAATGGGACGGCGTGCAGATCTTCGGCTACGAACCACTTCCATGGATTAAGGCTCCAGTGGCGGTGTGATATGGCCAGAGGCATGTATGTGTTATGTGAAATTGAAGATGTGCTGGCGAGAGCCGGCCATCGTAAAGCCGCTGCTGATGAAAACGCAGACACTCTCGTTGCAGGTGATGAGCTCATATTTCCCACAAGCCGCATGTTGCGTGGCTTTGCTCGCTCTGGTGCTGAAGTGGTGCTTATCAGCCACCGTCCGGAAGCGCTCGAAAGCGCAACCAAAAAATGGCTGAGAGATTTCGGCATTGATTATGACTGGCTGCACCTTGCACCAGGTGGAGTCAATTACGAAACCCATATAAAGCGCACGCTTGCCGCGCATAAAGATGATCTGATGATCGCGGCACTGGTGAGTTCGTCACGCCTACGAGCCGCTCTGTCTGGTTTCCACCAGCGCCCGGTATTGTATGAGGTGTCTCAATGAAGATGATTGCAGCTGTCGGTCGCAATTATGAGATCGGTAGAGGAAACGAACTCCCCTGGCGCTGCCCCTCAGAGTTAAAACTGTTCAGGGAGCTCACCACAAACGCCACAGTCGTCATGGGCAGAAAGACAATGGAAAGTCTTAAGCGCCCGCTTCCGGAGCGCCACAACGTCGTTCTAACGCGCTCATCTGGGTTCATGCCCAATGGTTTTTACCCTGCCACTATGGACGATGTAATGCAGCTTGATGGTCCCGTTTGGGTTATCGGCGGTGCGCAGATCTATTCTCTGTTTCTGCCTCACGTCGAGGAACTCTGGCTATCGCATATGGGCGTAAACGTTCCTGACAGTGATGCTCATTTTCCGCGGCAAATGATGCGTAATCTCGGCTTCTTTCCTGTGTTAACGGCTCATACACAACGGGGAACGGAGGATGAGCCCGGCTTCCAACAGATTGTTTACAGAAGGTGGTAATGGATTACCGAATTGGGATCACTGGCGCTCAGGGCAGTGGAAAAACAACCCTGGCAAAGTTTATCGACGAGCATTACGGCATTACGTATGTGGATGCTGGCGTCGGCGCACTGATGACAAGGCTTGGAGTCAACGTAGGCGATCCAATGCCGCTCTTTGAGCGTCTGCAGGTGCAGATGGAAGTTGCCCGCCATATTGAGCTGGTAACACGCGGAGCGGAAGGCTTTGTAATAGACCGTACGCCTGCTGATGTGATGGCTTATACGCTCGATTTGGTCGGCCAGACCAATGACCAACGATGTATTGATCTGGCGCTGGAAATTGAGCGTTTTTGCCACAAGACCGCGTTGTCCAATTTTAATGCCATTGCGGGGCTGCGCCCGGGCGTGAATTTGAGAGCAGAAGATTATGAACGTGCCCAGAGAGGTTCGCTTGATCGCCTTTATGTCGCTCGTATCGACTCGTTGATGTGTGGCGAGCTGACAAAAATTAACTCTCTGGCCAAATCCGGAGATCTGCAGGTTTTCGTCCTGTCGGAAACCTGCATTTCCGTTGACGCAAGAGCACGCTCGATCATGCGAGTAATCGACCGCCATGTGGAACGTATAGAGAGCCGTATCTCAAATCGCGTCACCTTCCACTGATTCTTGTTCCCCTGTGAAGGAATGCCAGAATAACGTCACCAAAAATAGTTTCAGGAAAACAGAATGTTAGGCGAAATATCTCTGGCTGATGAGTTAGATCGTAAAACGATAGAGGCGCTGACACGCATCGCAGACGAGCAGTCCCGATCGCTGATGACAGAACGAGAGGCCAGGCTGGCTATCAGAGCTGTTTTTGAGTCCGTTCAGGGATTGGTAGGCGATGATGTGGGAGAGGTTCTGAATGTGGCAATGTCCCAGTTCAGCGAACGCGGCAAGCGACCTATCTTCCCCATGCATATCAAAATGGCTGCCGGCACTGTTCTGTATGTGTCGATTTGTCTGGATACCAATGAAATTCGCATTCTCAACGTCACCACTGGTGAGTGGCGTGCGCCGGTAGAGTGCGAATCGCAGGAGGAGACCATCAAAAAAGCAGCTCAATTCGTGCGTAGCGCACTGCTCAAAGGTGCCAAAAAGCTGTAAGGAGTAGTTATGACAACTATTGTTGCTGGGCTTGATATTGAATCCACAGGGTTGGACTTTAGGGCTAACCACAAGATTATTGAAATAGCCATTACCCGCTATGAACTGGAGACCCAGAAGCACATCGATAGCCTGGCGATGCGTTTTAACCCGCGGCGGAGTATCGATCCAAAAGCCCAGGCAGTGCATGGCATTTCGCTGGAAGATCTTTCCGCAGAGCCACTATTGTCTGAACATGCCGGTAAAATCGCTCGCTATATTAGCGATGCAAGCGTTTTGGTTGCTCACAATGGTGAAGCGTTCGACCTCCCCTTTATTCGCCATGAATTTGCAGAGTACGGCGTCACTCTCCCAGAGCTGCCTCTTGTGGACACTATGTTATCCGGATTATGGGCGACAGAAGACGGCAAACGGCCGCGACTGGAGGAACTCGCCTTCTCATTGGGTTTTGTCTATGACAAGGCTAAGGCGCACAGCGCGCTCTATGATACCGATCTGATGATGCACTGCTTTTTCAAAGCACGGGAAAAATACGGCTTCTATAAGCTCCCATTCGAAAGCGCCTGACGGCGCTTTCGCCCCTCTCATTATCACAACTGCCTGTATTTACTTCTTTTCCGCCTAATAGGTTTTGACAAAATGCTCTCAACCCAAAAACGTATAAACGCTCACACAACGTAAAGGAGAGAGACATGAGCAACCTCAACAATACAGTCAAAAAAGATGATCTGGATGAGCTGACCGCCATGCTGCAACTGCTCGATGAGCCTGAAAAACTGGCTTCGGAGGCCGTTGTAGGAGACGAAATAGACGACCTGCTGGCAGATCTTAACGATGAGACGATCGTACCGGTGCCGGCTGTTGCTGAAACTGTAATGGAAGCGAAAGACGGCGGCGATCTCTCCGGTGTGTTTGAAGAGTTGGAAAACGAACATGAGTCGCTGAAGGTGGTTGATGTTGAGATACCTCAAGTCGAGTCGATCTCCCCTCTTCCTGAGATCGACTCGACACAGGGTGATAAGCCTCAGACTGATGAAAAAAAGGAGAAACACGCCAAAGAATCGTCAGTTGCGGCTCAGCCAAAAGAGTCGAAGGCGGCGAAAAAAGAGCGTGCAGCACCCAAGCCTCGATTCAGCCTGAACGATAAGGGCAATGATTTTTATGCTGCGGCTGGTCTGAAACGTGAGGTCTTCATCGAAGCTCTGAATGCGGCGCCGGTCAAGGCAAAAGACAAGATCTCTAACCTGCTAAATTGGTTCAATGGCGGACCGGATATCAGCATCTACACGGTGATTGCATTGCGGCATCTTATTGACACAAAAGAGGCAAGCAGCAATAGCATTAAGCTGGCGTTAATGAGCTATCCGGAAAAGCCATATCCACTCAGCACCGCGTCGACTCAGGCTGGCCAGATGATGGCTGTTTTCCCAGTCACGGGAATCGCTACGAGGGATGGTGGAAGATTGCTTCTTAACGAAGAGTCCCCGATCGTAAGGAAATTTATCGCGGAGTATTCCATTGGCTGACGATCCGTTTCGCGCTCTGAAGCCCCCTGATAGTTTTAGAGCGTTGGACAGTTATTCGTATGCCCCAACAGTAAAAAACACGCCAGAGCGTCTCCCGTTAAGCAATCTGGCGTGTTTTTTCTTTATTTGCCATTCGTGAAATGACATGAAAAAATAGGTAAGTACTTACCTATTGGATTGTAAAATGATATCAGCCGAAAAAATCAAAAAGCGAGAGCGAGATGCCTCTCTTCGAGACCTTTGGCGCACACCGAAATGGTTGTTTGTCGCCATTCAGCGATATCTCGGCATTACGTTTGATGTTGATGTCGCCTGTAACAAAGAAAACGCGCTTCTTCCGAGCTACATAGGTGTGGAACGAGATGCTCTTAAGTCCAGCTGGGGTGATCCTGGTACGGTGGCCTTTCTCAACCCGCCCTACTCCAAAATAACCCCCTGGATAGAGGCGGCTATCCGAGAGCAAGCGCGTGGTGTAACCACCGTTATGCTCATTCCGCAATCGCTCGACACGATGTGGTATGAGCGCGCCACCGAGTGCGCAAACCAGACGGTAGTTCTGTCTGGCGGCCGCGTAGCGTTCATGGAACCTGACGTCACATTGGGTTTGGTTGAGGTCAATATCAACCCAGGCGGAAGTATGCTGGTGGTCTTTCGCGGATTCTGTCAGAACGCTGGTCACTTCATGAATAAAGTCCCGCTGACGGTGATGAAAAGTCTGGGTGGTTACGATCCTGCCAAAGTGATCAGGAAAAAAAGACCACGGAAACAGGCTGCTTAATCCGAGTCTGGGAGCGTTTCATAACCTGCTTTCGTATATATAAATAACTAAGTACTAATTATAAACATATACGAAAGCAGGCTTTTCCTTGTCGATTCCAGACCACTCCCAGACCGAAACAAGACGCCCAGACCACTCTGGAACCCCTTTCCAGACGCTATAGAATCGTTTTTGTGAAGACAAGTAAGGAAACCATCATGGCATACCCGACCAACGTTGTAGCGCTCGTTGAGAGCGATTTTTTGGCTAACGCTCGCGAACTCATGAAGGATCGTGAAAAGGCATTTAGTCTTTACGAGTGGTCACTGAAATGTTTGCACACTGGCGAACACAAAGACCTGATTGAGCAGCTCCTTGGCGAGCTAATCAACGAGGTTTTTGCTCTGCAAGTTCAGCTTCATGGTAGACAAAATGATCAGTCAAAAAAAGTAAGTAAGTAGTTACCGTTTACGATGTATCATATTGGTTGTAGAATGATGTCGATTTCGACCTGAATCGAAATCTCGGTCTGGTGGGTGGAGGATAGCGTCACTGGCACCAGACTTAAAAAAGCCCACAACCAGCGCAGAACCAGCCCTTTTGGGGTCTGGGGAAGGGGGAACCAAAGTGGGCAGAGAGAAGGGTCACTTTATGATTGTCGAGTCTGGGTATTTTGAGAGGTTGAATCCAGTACTCCCCTTCATGAAGTGTGGGAAGATCTCGGTTCTGGGGTGCTGTCATCCATAACTTCCCAAGCCTAAGCTGGCAGTAGACTTAGGTCATAACTTTTCAGGTTATGAAACGACCAGGTTGGTGAGGATTTTTTACTCACCTCCCTGGGAGAGTATTACCTGAAAAGACAACCTCTCACTTCGTTCGAGGTGAACTTCACTCACTTCGTTCGCTCAGTTCAGGTAAAAATAAACCCGATCTGGGAAGTAATTCATTGAAAATAAATATGTATAAACACGCGTGCGCACACGCGCGAGGAAAAACGGGCGGCGGCGCACGCTTTGGAGTTAGAGATGACGACAAGCACACACGCCAGACGAAAAACGGCAGCCGGCCGTGCGCAGCACCAGTATCAAAAACACCCCCGCAAAAACTTCAAAACGCCAGTTGTCGAATTTAATCCCCGGTTTAAGACGGTCAAAGTTTTCAGTGATGGCTCTTGTCTCAGAAACCCAGGCGGGCCCGGTGGATATGGCATCGTCTTTCAGTTCCGCGGCGAAGAACGCGAGTTTTCCGACGGCTTCCACAGCACCACAAACAATCGCATGGAGATGATGGGCGCCCTGATAGCTTTGGAACGCCTTAAATTCTCCTGCAACGTGATCCTGCACTCAGATAGCCAGTATCTCAAAAATGGTATGACCCTCTGGATGAAGGGGTGGAAACAAAATGGTTGGATCACTGCTGACAAGAAGCCTGTTAAGAATGTCGACCTCTGGAAACGACTCGATTTAGCCGCCAGTCGCCACAATGTCAGGTGGAACTGGGTAAAGGGCCACGCCGGGCATCGAGAAAACGAAATATGCGACAGGCTGGCCAAGATCGCAGCATATGCGGCAGCGGATACTCCACACAAAAAAGATGCTGGTTTTTTGGTATAAAATGATAAGTAAGTATTTACCTATCATTTTGTATCATGTATCTTACCCATCGTCAGGATGACAACGTGCTGGTTAGGCACGGTTCCAAGGATGGAACGCAAAAAACGGCGGCTGGACATTCCAGCCGCAACTCTTTCTGACATTGAAAGGATTTCAAATGGCACATCAAACGCCTTCCTCTTCTATTAAGAAACACCCCCGTTCGCTACGACTCATCCTGGCGGAGTTATTCTCCGGCCGTGTGTCTGCACGCCTGTCCGAACTGGAAGAGAAAGTAGGTCAAATGGAGCATCGTCTGGATGACCATGCGGTGGCCATCTCTAACCTGGGGGCTCGTGTGGCAATGGGGGAAGTGATGAAGACCCGAACCGCAAAAATCCTGCGAGACACCTGGGGCGTGCGAGCCAATCAAACGCGCATGGAGAGCTCAGATGGATCAATTTCAACGAAAAAGACTACTTCCAATGGCCTACGGGCTGATCACGATTTGTCTGGCAGCCGTAGCAATACCGTCGACTCAGGCGTTGCTGATGCCGGACTCATGCAAAACGGTTTCGCAGCAGACGCCGGCACCAGTCACGGAAAGCACAACCAGCATCACCACCATGCCCCGGTCTGCCACTCTGGATGGGATGCGGTTGGATTCGATTCCTCAAGTTCGTCCTGCGACTCCGGATCTTCCTCCTGCTGCGACTGAGGTGATGGCGTGATCTTCTTACTCAAAAACTGGTCATTCATTTGGATAGCCATTCTGCTTTTGGCGGTGGGTAGCTGGATCTCAAACATCGTTAAGCTGGCACTACACGGTGATTTATTTCTTCACTCAGGTATGACGATCGCTCGTGTTGTGGGGATTTTTGTCCCACCGATCGGCTCTGTTCTCGGGTTCTGTTAATGGGCGTAGGGGTAGAAGCCTTCGAGGCTCTCTTTTCTACCTTAATGTTTATTTGTATACGAAAACAATTTGTTTAAGCACATAACATATAGGGAAAACACATGTTAGGTTTCTTCAAAAAGAAAACTCGTAAAGCGGTTATTGAAGTTAAAAAAATGGAGAACCGCGATGCGGTCGAAGCTACTGTCTGGGGCGCATACATGATCGCTTATGCAGACGGCAACTGTGATGCAAAAGAAATCGCTATTCTGGAGAAGACCATCTCCGCATTGCCAGCTTTCTCACCGTTCGCGGGTGAGATCGCGCAGATGAGCAGCAATATTCGTGCTCGCTATGAAGCTTCTCCTCGTTCCGCCAACGCACAGGCTCTTCGGGAGCTGGCTGATGTCGCCGGCACTCCAGAAGCCGTTGATGTGTTGTGTCTCTGCCTGGATATTGCCGATCAGGATGGCATCGGCGAAGAAGAAGAGGTTGTGCTGAAGAAAATTGCTCAGGCGCTGCAGTTATCTCTGGATGCGTACATCTAATGGCAGAGAAATTAAGGCTGGCCGTCGTCGCCATTCTTCTCGTGCTGGTCGTGCTGGTGGACTTCACTGGCAAACTGATGTCTATCGCGGCAGATGGCGTGTTGGTTGGATTGGCTATCTACTTTGCCCAACCTCTACTTAAAAAATCGAAGTGATCGCCGAGGGCCACCTGGCCCTCGATTCTTCTGGTTTAACCGTTATGACGCGTTTGCCCCCCTCTTCTGAATTGTCAGAATAAAGCCACCAAGAAAACAAATTATTTTAACAATTAAGGAAAAACACATGTGTGATAAATGCACCGCCGCTAACGCTGAAGTAAAGAAGATCATTAATGAAGTCGGGGCTAAAAAACTCGTAGGGATGCTTGATTCTATAACTGGTCATGGTGACGCTCATCCGCTGGAACGCATCATGGCCATCGTCCAGGTCATGGACTTATTTGACGAACCAATGAAAATCCTGATGCTTGCTCGTCACTTTGGCGGGGCGTATGTGGAAGAGCATGAACGTGCCAATAAACTGCAGGCAACTCTGGACATGATGAGCGAACCAAAATGCGCGCCGGCGCCAGATCTCTCCGGAGACAATATCGGCATTGAAAGCAAAGAGCGGGAGATCGCCAGCCTTAAGTCTTCTTTAGGCATGTTAATTACCGCCTTTAAACTAATGGCAACCCATAACGGGTTCAAAATGCCAGAGCTAACCGGCGATGAACATCCCGCTGCTATTCGCCAGCTGCTTGGTGCGATGGCGGATAATATGGATGAAGCGAAGAGCCGTATCGAAGACATGATGCGAGAACTTGCCCATCGCCACGATCTAAATGAACAGCCGCACAAGATGCAGCAAGTCAGCCACTGAACCTGAAATAGCAAGGGGGCGAGAGCCCCCTTCCCCTCCTCCGTAGCCCTCTGTATAGATCTTTTACGCCTTTTCTTGTCTGAGATAATAAATCCAATAAGAAAACAAATTGTTTATATGGTGAAATTATGAGTACAGCGCTTTCTGTCCTTGAGTCTTTTGCTTCGAACACCGGTATCGACCACAGCAAAGAGATGAACGTCATCCATGACATCGTGGCCGAGTGCGAGAAAGAGATTGCGTTCATGCACCAGGTTCACGACTTCGTTTATGGCGATGAGCGTCACAACATGATTAACCGCCTGCTTCGACTCAACCACCGGCCGGATGACGAACGCACTCGTTTCAACAGAGCCTGGCTGGATAAGGTCGATCTTGAGTGGGTGAAGCAGAATATCTGGGCCGAATACTGGAAGAAGGTCACGGATATGACAAACGTTCTGCTGATCATGCCAGCTTCCCGCCGAGATGAATGGCGCGAACAGTTCATAGAAGGCAAGCAGGAAACCATCAAGACTGACAGAACCGGCTACCAGATGAAGGTTAAGGAGTTCGTTGGCGTACCTGAGTTCAAAGCAGAGACGGTCATCCCCACGATGGTCAATCTGCTGAATGACAGGCATAAATATCTCTCTGAGCGCGTGTACGGTTTGTTTAAGGCGCTGAGCCCTGCGCATAAGACCAATAAAACGAACGGCTTTAGCGAGCGGCTGATCATCGCCAGCTGCATTTCACAGTTCTGGCGGGATAGTGTCAGCGTGAACTATCGGAAAGAGGATTACATCGATGACCTGCGCGTAATGCTGCATTTCTTTGCGCATAAGGAGTTCATCACCATTAACCGCACAACAGAGATGCTATCGGCTGCGTACCGGGCAAATGATTGCCAGACGGGTGATTGGATCAACGTGGATGGTAACCTCATGCGCGTGAAAATGTTCAAGAACGGTAATGTGCATTTTGAGATCCACCCAGATGTTGCCTGGAAGCTTAATGAGGTGCTGGCTTACAGTATGCCGGCCGCTATACCTGCCCCCTGCCGAACAGCCCCAAAAACCAGAGCGCCTAAGGAGTTTGGCCTCATTCAAAAGACCATCTCTGAGCCCGTTCGATCCACTTTACGTGACGGGCGATTCAGCAAAGACAAGGGGGTTTGGTACTTCTCTGATTCCAGTCTCCAGAAGTCGCAGGTTGAAGAATTGGAGCGCACATTGAGCTTCATTGGCGGCGTACAGGATAAAAAGCACTGGCAGTTCCCGTATGAGATCGGTCAAACACTCAATACGATTGTGGCGACAGGTTTGATCCCGGATGCAAAATCACATCAGTTCTACCCTACCCCTCGTGTAATCGCGGAGTACGTGGCCAAGGTCGTTGACTTGAAATCTGGCGAAACATTGCTGGAGCCGGAAGCTGGTCGCGGAGATCTGCTTACGTTTATTGAGGCGAATCCTGAGGACGTGACCTGTGTTGAGGTTGCGCCGCTATTTGCTGACATCCTTCTTGGAAAAGGCTACGTGAACACAGTCTGCTGTGACTTCATGAAGTGGTCTGCTGACAATGAAGGCTACCTCTTCGACAAGATAGTCATGAATCCACCCTACTCTCTCGGGCGCCACAAAGAACACACGCTGGCTGGGCTGGGACATCTGAAAGTCGGTGGGCGCCTTGTTGCTGTTTTGCCGGGTGACTCACCAACAATGAACTGGATGATGCTGGAGAATTTCGTCTACGCCAAAGGTAAGTCGTTCACAGGTGAGTTTGATGACACGGGGATAACCGTCAGTGTGTATGTGTTCAAACGCACAAAATAATAGGTAACTACATACTTATTTTATGTAAGAATAATGACGCGAAACTTAGAGGGAAACACACATGGAAAGCAGGAATAAAGCCACTTCTATGGATATACAGGCTGTATCACTGATGAGCACGGACATTCCTTTCAGATTTTGCCTTCAGGGCAACAACACAACCGCTGCGGGCACGATTATTGTCGATAAGGGTAAGGTCTCATTTGAAGGCGACGCCGACGAATCAGCGCTGATTTTTATTGAGCACCTGGTGCGTCGAAATAGTCAGCAGTGGGCAGAGCTGGAGAAACGCGCCAGACATTATGATGAGTTTATGAATGTCATAGAGGCTGCGCGTACCGCTCTTGCTGCCGGCACTCCTGTAGATCTGGAGTCGTTGTTTAACGGAGAGCTGGCCTCTGCCATGTTCGCCACCATGTTCGCAGGCGAATTTGTTCGACACGGTGCAAAAAACTATCTGGAATTGAGCTACGACGTTCCTGAACTTGGATTTTTCACGGTTACGACTCAACGTAAGGATGGCAAAACGCCAGGCGAGCGCATCGCAGAGCTGGAGGCTGTGGTCGACCAACGCAATGGAGAATGCGTGCGGCTTATGAAAGAGCGTGACGAACTGCTCAGTGATCAGCTAACCAAAGGCTCAAACATTCGCGCGGCAGCCGACGTTTACTATCAACTCATGGAAGAGTGCCAAATACCGCCAGGCGGATCTCTCGTTGAGTATGTACGTGAGCTTGAAGAACAGGTCAAGACACTGCAGCGGCAAAACCTACACGCCACCGCATCATGATGAGGTCGTAACTGGTTTCACCAATTTAAGGCTATATCAATAGCCTTAAACAATTTGTTTTCACCAATAAGTTATTGTCACCGCCGTCAAACTTGACCGCATTTCATCAAAGAGCTACTGTTTAAATATACAGTATTTTAGGGTGATCAAAATGGGCGGAAAAGACACCAGTTATCAGGTCGTATACAGAGGCGAGTCACTTAAACAGTTCAAGCCTGGCCAGTGCGTCTTTTTCCAGCGAGAGAGAGAGTATGGTGGTGGCTATTGGTTGGGCAAGACTCATGTGGACGGTTTTGAGTTCCTGCTCGAACAACCAACCTCTCTAAGAGAGGGGATGTTGTTTCTGCTCACTCTTGCAAAGGTGGAAGCCAGACATATGGAGTTCGTCGATTTCGATGACTTCAATTTAACGTAGTCACTGCTTGGGACAGACTATGTGCAACAGCAAAGTTGTAATGTCCGCTTTGAGCGAAAAGCGGGCATTAACGCCCAATTAAAGTGTGAAGCACGTATTCACCATACTCAATTTGAATACCTTAATCACTAAATTTGAACCAAACTGAAAATGCCAAGCGTGCTGAGCCATTCTTAAATTGTTTGTTATATTTCAAGCACGACAGAGTCAATAGACAACCTTGAGTTATCAGAAATATCCTCGACAAACTCAGCCCACGTACCTCTCTCGACTCTTCGACTGCAATAATGCGAAGTAGCCCTAATGAAGCCAATAGCGACGTCATACAAATCTTGGATAAATTCTTCTATAATAGCTTCGTTGTTGTCACCGTAGGATAAAAATATAGAGTCACGATAGTTCGCTTTACCACGGTATCTAAATGCCTGAATAAGGAAATTAACTTGTCCTTTTTCTAGTGCGTGATCGCGAACTTCGCGAGCAGCTTTCGTGCGAAAGTTGTCAACACCAAGAGCTTTGAAATCACGAGAAGTTCTCACCCTCTCTTCTGTTTCCCACTTTTTGTAGCCATGAGTCCCCTTTAGATAGGAAACCAGTGCACCATGAGCAGTTTCATTATCATAAGCTCTATCATTCAGGTCGAAACGGTTATCACCTCTATATGCAGCAATCTCGGCATCAGCAGTGTTTGAAACTAAACTAGTTAGAAGAAGATTAAATGGATATGGGATAAGTTTTTTTTCCGCGATATCTGACTGCCAAACTTTTGCTGTGGCTGTATGTGTCTCTTGAATAGAACCAGAAGATGCTGCAACCATCGCGCTAGCGGAAAAATAGATACTGTAATACCAAGAAATAATAGCTGAACGACATATGTCATATTTATCTTCGACATCTTTATTCATACTTTTCAAAGATGACAGATTATGTAAGGCCATCATTGTGTTCTCAAAAACAAGCGTATCAGCTTCACGATTGACAGGTCTACGTTGTACCCGAGCATATAAATCATTTAGTTTATCATCGGCACAAGCGCCACCGTTAACGACTTCGGCAAGGGCCCTCATCCAATTTACAGTCCCCTGAAACGCAAACCGGGGCTCTGCCTGATCACCGGCTTCAAATAGCCTGTCTAATAGCCACTTACTCATGATAAACCCTTGGAAATATGAGGTTATTCAGCGGAAAAATCTGTATCTAAACACGGACTTTTCCACGTTTGTAAATTTAATGTGTGGAACACTACATCGCTTTTGTATAACTGACAATAGCTTATAGGTACAGCCGGGAATTGTATTTGTTATAAATACGGATTAATCCACCTAACAAGTGGTGGCGATACCTTGATCCGGACAAGATATTTTTGCAGTGCAACAACGTCTGCAATTGGCACAGAGCGGACTTTCCAGCTTTGCCCTGCCCCGGACATCTGAACTTAGCTTTGACACTATGCGCCTGATTATCGTAATGACAGTATCGAGACAGCCGCACTGCCTCAAACAAAATGTTTTCTACCTTTTCTTATAGCTGATAATAACTAATACAAGGAAACAATTAGTTAAAAGAGTTAAGTAATGTTGAAAATCACTGAAGCCTACAAGACAGCTGTTATCAGCACTGCGCACGTTACTGCGGAAGACTCCGAACAACTGCCGATTGCCTGTTTTGACCCAATCACCGATCGCGGACTGAACTGGGTACACGGCACAGAATATGGTTGGATTGTTCGTGCCGGAATGCGTGACAATAGCTGGGCAGATGAACTGCGTACATTCAACATCTCCGAAGCGGCGATAGCCAATATCAAGATGATACTGGATGCCGGTTACGACGTGGTTCACTTTGATCGTGATGCCGAGCTGGTGGATGGAATGCCAGCCTGGGACTGGTAAGGGAGAGAAAAGATGACGGCAGAAGACGTGATTAATGATGTGCTGGTGGAGCTGGGTAAGCTACCTGATCATCTCCTCATAGCCACCGTATTTGACAACAAACCTGCTGAGTTAAAGGCACTGGCCAATGAGTGGGGATGGATGGATACGGAAGTTAGAGAGCAGCTCTATGCGATAGCCTGGCGGATAGTTAACGCGCAACCATAGCCTGCAACGCGTTGACATTGGCGGTCACTAATTGAGGATTTCTATAAGAACTCGTTGATCGCCCCTCTTCCCTACCCACCAACCTCATACACTCCAGGCGCGGCAAGGCTTTTACGCACATAACACCCACAAGAAAACAAATAAATAACACATCAACGAAAAGTCAACGCTTTACCCCGATTTGGTCTCAAAAATTGACGTTTTGCCATGTCACTTCTTATATCCGTTAAGCAGCGTACCAGAGACCAACACCCTGCGACGAAAACGCCAAAAACGACTCCTGATACCACCACAAAACAGACACGCTCAGAATGGCTCTCGTTGCGTTTAATGAGTATATAAACAAATTGTTTTAGGCGATAAGAAAACAACAAAACAAGATAACGAAGAAAAGGAACTGCCATTACCCACACCCAGGCAATACCCACCTCTTCCTGCCAGGCTACCGAAAAGACCAACCTCATTGCCCCAGGCTACCGACCCCATGAAGCAAATCTCGACCACCACCAAAAAGCGGCGAGAGAAAGGCAATTTCTCTGAACGCCATTCCCCCAATACACGGAAGAGAATACCCGGGAAGAAACTCCAGACAATACGAGGCCAGAACAGTCCCCAGCGCCATCTCGTTTACCCACTCTTACCCCGAAAGATAACGCAAATTCCTGATAAGCAGGGAACGCCATTACTTCACATGCGGAGAACGACAACAGACCAGAAACCACATCACCCACACTTCCACCTCTCAAGGTAAACGAAAGGAAAAGCGCACACGCCATTACTCCATACACAGAGAAGAACTATCCCCACAACGAAGAATACAGACCAGAGGAAAACCACAAGACAACCACCTCTACAACATCTGCAAAACCACTTACCGGCAGAGAGAAGAAAGTTGCCTTTTCTCCCATACGAATGGTCACCGTATAGAGCGCTAATAAGAGAGATACGAGTCCCCATAAGAGAGGTTATTCGAGTCAGGAAAGAGCACAGATATAAGAGAGAGGGGATGGATGGGGATCGCTCCCTTTCCCGTATTTATTCAAGTCCTGATTTTATCCGCCGTAACATCCCTGCGGTCGAACGAGTGAAAGGGCCACCGCGAAAATCTATCGGGAGCGTCCCCGCAGGGGAAAGGCTGGCTGCCTGAGTGGAAACGGCTGGAGGTTTTTCGGGAAACGGCTGGGTTCCCGTCATGGAAAGGGTGCGTGCCGGTATAGAGACAAAATGCCGCGGGGACGGCTGATTCCCTGGCGGTACACCGTTTGGTGCGCGGGTGGCTTTCTTCCCGCTGCGCGCAGCTGCTGATACGTATTCTGCCAGAGCGTTCGAGGGTCACAAGCTGTTTCAGCAGGTTTTCGGGAAGAGGAAAATACTGCCCACCAGCCCTGCGGTGCGCGTTGAGAAGAATAATGTAAAAAGCGCTCCCGATACGCTCCCGGATACTCACTGCTTTTCCAGTGCTTCCCGATACAAAATGCTTTTTCGCCTATGTCTTATTGCGATAATAACACCAACAAGAAAACAACGTGTTTAGACAAAGGAGAAACACATGTACAAGCATTTAAACATCAGCATCACCCTTTGCGGAGAAGAGACATGTACTGACGAACTCCAGATCTCTCTGGATGACGTTATCCGCTCTGCGGATGTCGCTGGGCGCATTGGTACGCTGATTGGCGAAGGGTATCGCGAGGGCACGTTTGATTTTCATATCGAGGACAACGCAATGTCCGTCGCGTGGAACTGCACAACGTCAGAGTCCAGATAAAGGAGAGAGACAATGGATATGCCTGTGATTGTGGAAGTATGGAGCGTGGACTCGCTGGCTGAGTGTCTTGATGGCGTAGGGCCAGCACTGACCCGTAAATTATGGTCGTTTGTACCAGCTGAGGGAGAGTCACCAAAAGGGAAGGACGTGTGGCACCTGCTGACTGATGAAGAGAAGCGGGAGCTGGTAGCCGCAGTGAAAGAGGAGTTCCCTGACGAAGATTAACGACGGCCACCAGCAGGTGGCTTTTGCGTGATTGTGGCCTGCGGCCAGCTGAATGCCTGAACGCTTCGCTTGGTGGCCGTTTTCACAATGGTATTATTTACACCAACAAGAAAACAAGTTGTTTACGGAGTGTGTAATGAATACCGAGATGATTTTGAAACTGGATAAACTCCAGCCTCGCAAAGACAAACCTGCAGTACTCGGTTCGATCACTTTACTGGACATTGTGGCCAACGGCACAGTCATCCGACTTTTCAAAGAGACCGTTGTCGTCTTCGGCGAAACTTCTCGCAAGCGCATCGTAATGAGCGTCAGGCGCTATAGTGCGAAAGGGTGGGTAGCTAAACAAGTTATCTGGCCGGAGTCAGATCTGGAGTTGGCTTTACTGGAAGTTAACAAGGTCGCCCAGCAGGAAATTCAACGCGCAACAACCCTCGCCATAGCTTAGTCATGTGCTACACAGATTAGTCGAATTTACGACAGCCCCGTCGATCCTTCGGGGCTTTTTTGTATTGTAAGTACTTACCTACGGCGATAGTATTACGACGCATTTACATGGAGGTAAAAATGAGTTTGACCAAAGAAGATTTAGTATTTGACCTGTACTACGCATCCAGCACTGACGAAGAAGGCAATAAACTGGCCCAGCTGACCGTTCAGTTCCGTGATGCATCGGCTGTTCCGCATGTGACTACCCAGCTGGCCCGCACAACTCTTAAGCGAGATCGCTCGAAGGTTTATGCCGTCGGCGAGCAATCAGTGAAAAATGGTTCGGACACTCTGCTGGCCGCCATTGAAGCCTATTATCGAACAGACCCGAAGACCATTTTCGAAAACCTGATGGCACAGGTTCAGGATATGATCGAGGGCAATCTGGGCGCCAACAATACCTGGGTTGGTTCTTACGGCATCACCATTGTGTCTGGCGGCTCTCTGGAAGAGTATCTGCCTGAGTCCGTCTACAACGTCCAGTAAACCAGCCAATGGCGCGTAACCCGCGCCATTTTTCCCAACCCGTAAACAAGTTGTTTTATGCCTTTCCTGCGTTGCGATAATAACACCAACAAGAAAACAAGTTATTAACGCAGTGAGGAAACGCACATGACTGATTTCACCATCTCCCCGAAAGCAGAAAACGTATGGCTGGAATCCTGGCTTGACCTGTCGCCGGCCGAGCAGAAAGAAATGGATCACGTCGAACCGGACGAACAAACCAGCTCCCGCTTCTTCCATTATCAGGATAGCGTTTATGACATTGCCGATTTCATGCGCGATGACCGCTTCCCGGAATGGCACGCCGGCTATCCACTGAATGCCTTCGCTATGCTGATGATCCGCTTAACTGATTCAGGCGATACCATCGACATCGGATTACTTTATTGAGAGGGGAGGGCCACCGATGCTGGTGGCTCTTAACTACCACCTGCTTTCCCGCAGGCTAAAAACACCCACCTCTTACCGCCAGGCTACCGAACACCCACCGACTTCCCGACGGCCACCAGTTGCCGAAACAGAACGCTTGGACGCCTCACACCCACTGCGATAATTAAACCAACGAGAAAACAAGTTGTTTAAAGGATTATCACAATGAACTATATCGCCACTGTAAACACTCCCGCGCATGGCACCATCTCTGTCACATACTCCGACATTGAAAAGAACATCCTGGGCGCCTGGCGCGAAGAAGAGACCATCCAGCTGTCCGGGAAAGAGAAGCAGCAGATCGCCAACGACATCATTTGCAACCGTCGATTCACGCGGGTATTTGAGAAAGCGTATGTGGTAAATTCTGGGTTTGGAACATTTGTCTTCCCGGTGCGCTCCGGGCGATTCTGCCAGTCCAAGCTGACTGAGTTTGCCTCGCAGATCGCTATCTGGATTAAGACTCAATCGTCGTTCGATTTTAGCGATGATGAAGCAATAGCGCAGGGTATGCGGATCGCCAACAATGCAATTAAATGCAAAAACATCACGTATGCCGCTGGCGTTGACTCATGGAAACTGTTTTGCGCTAACTTTATGCTGAATGTATACGCCAGCAATCGGATTCACATACTGGCTGGCAAGTAAGAGGGGAGGGGCTGGAAACGCCCCTTTCTTTCCGTCCACCAGCTCCCGCAGGGAAATTCAGGAACGGGCAGAAAGCCATCCGGGCAACCGACGGGAAACGGCCAGAAAATTTTCGGGAAACGGCGGGGGTCGCCTCATGGGAAAAATTTGTATAGAGGGAGACGCCAGAATCGTCGCCAGCTGGTGGACATAAGCTGTTTTTGCGCCATACGTCCAGCGCTGTGATCTGCGCTGCATTGTTCGCGCGTACACGTTGCGCCAACGTGCTAATGATACGTGAGCGCCCACGGATCGCGCCAATATTGCCGACACGCCCCGAAGGATAGCGCGGATCGCGTCACCAGACGATCACGCCCACGACACGACAAAATAAGCCACGCGCTAAAACGCTTTTAAACGCGCTATAACGTGTTTTTTACTGTGTGTAATGGGTATGTACTACCACACGTAAAAACACGTTAAATTGGCGCGTTTATGGCGCTTATTTTTGGTGTGAATGAGTGAACGCCAGATAAAAGAAAACGCGCCAACAATGGCGCGTTATGGTGGAGATCCTGAAACGGAAAAAGCGCCCATAGTGGGCGCTGGTGGCTAAATGCTGTTTTGCAACTTTCCGATCATTTCAGACAAGCGCAAATATTCTCTTTTCCGTTTACAGTCTCGCTTGCTGTTAAGCAAATCAGAGAACGTAAAGTTTAGCGCGTCACGCTGGGCGCTTAATTCGTCGATGAGTTCAAGTTTATAAGCGCGATATTTTGCGCGATACTCCGCGCGGATCTGGTCATAGCTAATCATGATTTTTATCCTTAAAACTAGCGCCCATAGTGGGCGCTGAATCCGTCTACTTATGCTTTGAAAGCGTCAGCCAGATAGTTATAAAAATCATTTTTGATAAAGCGATATTGCTGTGATCCGTTTTTGGCTGCGCCCATTCCTTTAATCTTCTCGACCAGTCCCAGACGTTCACACAGATTGATCAGCTGGTTGGCTTGCGTATATCCTGCATCTAACTTAATTTCATTTGCTTGTTTTGCTTCATTCATCAAATCGAAAACAGCACCATTTGTGAACGTGTCGATCTCATCGTTAATCATATCGATTAAAGCGAATACGCGAGATCCGGACATATCAGCGACTGAATACACACATTTACCAGACTTGATAGACTTCACCAGATAAACCAGCTTTTCGAGAGAGTAGCTATTTGTCATCGCTTCGCGGAAAAACACTTCTGGCGTTTGCTTGCTTGCTTTGATCGCGTAGTAGAAGACACCAGACAGCTTATCGTCGTTTACTGCGTTTACAACGTTGTTCACGAAGTATGCAAGTTTAGTAGACGCTGCAAGCATGTTAGCTTTATCTGCTTTGGTGTGCGTGCCATTCTGATAATGTTCGTTGTAAGTTTGAGTAGCTTGATCTGCTTTTAATTGTAATTCGTCAGTGATAACTACAGCTGCATCAATGATGGATTTTTTAGAAATGGTTACGTTAGACATGATTTTAATCCTTATGTAATATTGAAAACTTATTTTGTTTTTCGTCTATCGTCAGCATGTTTGCTTTCGATGTAAGTAATTATCGACATGCAAAAAATAAAATCAAGCGTTTTTCGCAAGGGGTGATAAAAATTTTATTTTGCAAATAAATCAAAGTCTTAGAAATAAATCGCATTTTCTCGAAGGTGTTGCCTAAATAAATTCTACACTCGGTGTATTACCCTTATATATTTAGCGCTGACAATACTTTTGGTGATTTAATTTATCGGGGCGTGACCCATAAAATAATAACCGGACATAGCCGGCTATTACCCTTATAGGAATTTACATCTTTTTTGCATAGTTCCTGATTTCTTTTATTATATACTCCCCAAAACGTTCCGAGTTTTCGCATTTGTCTTTCGATGGCTCATCAAGCCCCAACTTGCATCCCGAAACGATCAGTCCATCTTGATATGCAGCGCCTAAAGCCATGCTTAGCTCTAACATGCACAAATCGTAGTCTTCCGCCTTTGAACACACCTTTGTAGTGACACGTTGAGCTCGTTCAATGCTATTTTCTTGAGAAAATGCGGAAGAGCTAAAAATGAAAGTTAAGAATGTTAATGCTGCTACAATTTTCACATCAATATCCTAAAACGGCAGAATACGTTCAACCCAATCAAACAGGACGATCATTTTTCGCCCGTTCCCCACGGCAAGTGTGACCTGACAAGCATCGACGCCGAGTGACACACCTTCAATTTCGCGGCCGTCCGCCATGTAGACCCTTACTGATTTCTGGTTCTCGTGGGCCTGGCGGCAAATTTTAAAGAAATCACGGCGGGATGGCCGGTTATCAACATAGTCTGGATGTACGGTTACGCGACCAACGAAATCATGGGTGACAGCGTCATTTACACCTGACTCGATAGTGCTGATTCGCTCAAGTGGCAACCTTACACGATTGTCTTTGTCGAACGGCGCCGGGCATAGATCTACCTTGTTACGGGAGGACATCGTCCCCTGAACGTACATGCAGAACACCTGGCCATCTTCCATCGTGACCTTTACGGGAATTTGCTCCTTGCGCCAGAACATCAACGACGCCTCTACTTTTGAGTAATCGCGCGGCCAGACCTCAGCAGGTATCCCGTAGGTGATATCGGTAATGGTATTGGGCATATTTTAAACGCCTCATGTTATGCGATAAAAATTACCAGAAGGTACGAGTCACCATTATCTTCTTTTTCCTTAGTTTTGACAGGCGAAAAAGCGTTACCTTGTTGCAAATACTTAGAATTGTTATAGTTTGCAGGCAAGTTTCTATATGGTGAAGAATGATGAATAAGTGCGCATTAATAGCTTTGATAACCTCCAGTTTACTGGTGGCTGGATGTTCAACCCAGGCGGTCAGGACGAGTGCTGCCGACCCAGTCCCAGCTTCGAGAATACTGTCGACCAAATACAATACGCCGTCAGAGAATACGCAAAAAATCATCGTGAAACGAGACTCTGGCAGTAAGGGCGCGCTTTGTACCAGCCGGCTTTCTGTTGATGGTGAGCCAGTTGCTGATATCAAAACATCTGAGAAGGTTGAGTTAAACCTGCCTTATGGCGAGCATATTCTGTCTGTAGATCAGCAGGGTATGTCTATTATGTGCGGCAAGATGAACACCGAAAGAGAAATCATGGTGTCAAAAGATAAGCAAGACGAATATCGGATCGGGGTGACGGTGTCGGCAGAGCTGTTCATCATGAAAACAGCCTATAAATAAATGGTAGAGGAGGGCGAGAGCGTTTCACCCACGCCCTCCGTAAGTACGCGTTAGAGACGTTTGAGGATATCTTCCAAGTCTTCCTTGGTCATCCCGGAGTTCTCGTAGATCTGCAACACTTTCTGTCTAGCGTTCTCAGCCGCTGCCATCGAGGTCGCGATCTTCTCAAACTCTGCTGTGCTCATCTTGGTCAGAACAAGGTTGATGATGTCTGACTTCGACATTTTGATGTTGCGCTCTTTCAGGCGCGTTTTGAACGAACCAAGCTTTTCGTTGGCTTTTTCGGTGAGCTTCACCTGACATGAAATTGAGCGATTTTCGGTCATAATTAATCTCTTTGTAATACACCAAAGTCAAAACTGCTCCCGACAGGCAACACGCCTTCCGCAAACCCGGGAGTGGTGTCAATAATGTGTTTTCGTTCGTATGAGTGTGACATCAGGTGTTTGTTGCTTATATCGATAAAATCCGAAATAAAACACACATTTGCCTGATTCTTCTTGGCACGAAGGCCGCGACCAACACGTTGACGCATTTCGACTTCGGCCTTGCCTCCTCCGGCAAGAATTACGGCGCCAACACTTGGCACATCGACACCGACATCCAGTATCGTAGAGCCGATCAGCACATCAATTTTCCCTGCAGCCAGGCTGTTAAGCTTAGCCTGTCTGGTACTCTGGTTGGATTCACCGTAAATAAAATCTACCCGTAAGCCGCTCTCTTTCATCATTTCCATCAGTATCTGACCGTGGCGTTTGATCCTCACCAGGGTCATACAGTTCAGTCCATGATCACGGTACATCAGCGCGTCGCGAACGACGGCCTCGTTACGTCCAATATTGTAAACGATACCGAGCTGATAAGCTTTCTGATACGGCGTGCTCATACCAACTCTGAAGTTCAGATGCTTGGAAGCGAGCTCCGCTCGTATACGAGCCTCATCCGGAGTGTACGCGATTTTATGGTATACGAAGTAAGGTTTAGCCAAAATACCTCGCTCGATCAGATATTTTTCAGTGACCTTTATCTCGATGCGTCCTGCAACCGCCATCAGACGCATATTGGCCTCAGTTGAAGCCTTCATAAACGGGGTTGCCGTCAGCGCCAGGCGATAGTCTGCGTTAATGCAAAGCCTGGCGATGTCATAAAAGTTTGAACCGGAGGATTCGTGGGCTTCTTCGAGGATTAGCAGTGAGACGCTTGAGAGGAATCGCTTAACCAGCTCCCGGCGCTTAAGATGATAAACCTTTTTCTCCGCCGGCATATCGCGTGGAGGCTCTTCAAGAAAACTCGCCAGGGTTTGCACTGTTGCGACATTGATATGGCGAGACACCTGAAACTCACCAGAACCAATGATGCCAACCTTCTGACCTTTAAGCCACGGCTCTCCATTCTCAGCTCGATAGTCGATCGACTTCTGGAAGTTATCTGCCATTTGAAACATAAGAACAGAGCGGGTGGTTAAAAACAGCGTCATGCGTCCAATACGCGCCGCGGCTTTGCAAGCTACGTTCGACTTTCCCCCGCCTGTGGCGATCTGCGCAATCATCATTCCTTCGCGAACCAGTGTCTCTACAGCCTGATCTTGATACGCATAGTCCGGATTATAGGGGAAGGGGTTAACTGCCGGGTTTGGTTTACCAAGCGCCGGAACCTTGTCTTTGCGAATATGCACGCATTTAATGCCAGCCTTCACCAGATTTGCTGCTACCGATTTAGCAAAACCCGCGGGGAAGGCATTTTTGCTCCAGTTGAACATAGTACTGGTGCCTTTCCAGTCGCCAGCTTCGACTTCGTAACTCAGCATTTCCTGGACGAGTCGCTTCACGTTGTCATCAGCGCCGGAGACCATAGCGTTGACCGCGTTCGAAACAATCCTAACAGTCATAAATATCTTTCCTTCGTGCCTTTTATATGTTAATTGGCTAGAATAGTAAGTAAGTACTTATGCAATGGATTGTATCAAAAAGTATGGACGTAAAAATTACCATTCTGCAGGTAGAAGTGGCCAGACTCCGGCCAAATCCCTGGAACACCAACTCGGTTGGTGCTCAAAACTTCGAAAAACTGAAAGGCTCCATCGAAAAACTGGGTTTTTTCAAGCCAATTCTCGCGCGAGAGCTGGACGGTGGCCAATTTGAGATCCTCGGTGGCGAACATCGCTGGCGAGCCGCTATGGAGCAGGGTATTTCCACGGTTCCCGTTATATCGGTGGGCAAAATAAGCGATCTGGTCGCGAAACAAATGTCTCTGGTCGATAACGAGCGATACGGCGAAGACGATCAGGTCGCATTACAGCGTCTGATCGAGGAAATTCAGTCCGAACTCGATTATCAGCTGTCGGAAATTGCCCCTTACGACGACGAACTGGCGGCCACACTGGCTCGTGAGTCGGCAATTGACCTGGAAATGCTTGAGGCGTTGTCGCGTGGCGACGAAGAGCCCATTGAGAAGGACTCTCGCGAAAAAGCTGAGCGTGTCGGTGCGGAACACCAGACCATGCGCTTCAAAGTGACGTTTGACGCTTCTGATCGCGTTACCGAAACCATTAAATCCATCATCAAAGAGCAGGCGATCAACACCGGCAACGACATGGAGAATGCTGGTGAAGCTCTGGTATGGCTGGTCGATAACTACAAGGAGTGTATTTAATGACCAAAACGTTCGAAATCGTCTACCGAGACCCGGCAGAGCTCATTCCCTATGAAATGAACGCCAAAAAGCATGACGAGCAACAGATCCGCGACCTGGCCGCAGCCATAAAAAAGCGTGGTTTTGACCAGCCGATCACTGTCGATAAGGACGATGTCATCATTACTGGCCACGGCCGCCGCGAAGCTGCGCTTTTAGCGGGGCTGAAAAGTGTGCCGGTGATCGTTCGCGACGATCTGTCCGATGAAGAAGTGAAGGCGAAGCGTCTGGAGGATAACCGGCTGGCCAGCATTGATTACGATGCCATCAAGTTACAGAAAGAGCTGGAGTCTCTGGTACTTGGTGACGTTGAAGTCTTCGGCTTTGACGAGCGTGAGCTAAACGTGCTGGTCGGTAGCATGACCGAAGAAATGGATACTGGCGCACTGGTTATGGATCTTGGGGAGGAAACCGAGCGCCAGAAAGAAGAGCACACCGAAATCAGTCGCGAAGTCGCCGCCGAAGAGGTTCGAGTGGTCGATGTTCTGGGCTTTAAAACGCTCCCTGCTGGCTCTGCGATTGTCGTGGGGGATTTGCTCGCCCATATGGAAGAAATCACGGGAGAGAGCGGGGTAGACGCGTTCGTTGCTTATGCGCAGAAAGTTTCCTCCGGGGGAGTCGAAGCATGAGCACATATACCATCAACGTATCGTTCCAGACCCGTGTCAACAAGACTACTCGCACGCTTGAGATCGCCGAATCGTTTGGGCTTGGCCTGGATGAAAAAGACTGGACACTTTACGACAATCTTGAGCTGGAAGTTGAGCAGGGTGATGTGGTTTACATCACTGGCCAGTCAGGTTCCGGAAAATCTGTCGTGCTGCGTGAGCTACAACGCCAGATGAAAGAGGAAGGGCTTTCAGTCGCCTCCATTGATGACTTTACCTTTGACAACGACGTCAATGTCATCGACCAGCTGGGTAAAACCACCAGCGAAGCGTTAGGGCTGCTTTCGATGGCCGGCTTGAACGATGCCTATCTCTTTGTGCGCAAACCTTCTGAAATGTCGGATGGACAGAAATACCGTCTCAAGATCGCCAAGCTTATTGAGTCGGGCGCGAAGGTATGGGCTGCGGATGAATTTGGCGCAGTTCTTGATCGTGTTACCGCCCAGGTTGTGGCCTCGAACCTCCAGCGTGCCGCGCGAAAGGTAGGTGCGACGGTAATGGTGGCGACGACCCACGAAGACCTGAAGAACGCGCTGCGCCCGGATATGCAGATCACCAAGCACTACAAGGAGCGAGTGAAGGTTGATTATGCAGATTAAAAAGACTTTCCCGATTTATGAGGGCCCAGATCTGCGCCGCCGCTGGACTACAGAAGCCGAATGGCGAGACTGGCTTCGTGCTCATGGCGCGTACGGTTTTCGCGTTACCCCGTATTTCAATCGCTGCTGTGTCGTCTTTGGTGAAAGACGTTATGTCGAGACGATAAAACAGCTCTATGGCCTCGATGAAAGCGAGTTCGTATATGGGGTTGGCGGCATGGTGACAACGCTGGGCTATGTTCAGGCCGACACGATGCTTCATTGCGTCTACCTGCCAGAAAATTACGATGAAACAGTCTACTGGCATGAGGCACTACATGTGGCGCTGATGACCGCAGAATATCACGGCGTGCAACTCCATGATCAGGAGGCATTGACCTACCTGCAGGGTTATATCGCGGAAGAGTTCAATCGTTCCCGACTACAGTTTATGGCCGACAAGAAAGCTGGTGGACTGCCTGCGATCGAGGGAATCGTGACTCGTCCAGCATCCACTATCTGTCGTGGCGGTTTTTGCAATCGTAAGGTGGTGATGCGATGACTGACATCATCATTAAACGGTATCGCCCAGAGGAGTTCCCGCGCCATCTGGACTTTCTTGAGCGCATGACCGTCACCAGGGGGACGGTAGAAGACTGGCACGCGCTTAAGTCGCTTCACTACAAGACAGATGGGAAGCCGTTCGCCCCAACCTACTACCGTTGTGAGCTTGATGGTCGGTTGGTAGGCGTTGTAGTTATGGCCTTCCCTAAACTGCTACTGGCGCCGCGGCATCGCATGTTTCCAAAGCTGAAACCCACAACCAATACCACCGTGGCAAATCAGTACTGGGGACGTTACGTAAACAACAACTTCGCTGTGATCAGCCGCTCTGTAGTGGACACCCAGTATCGTGGCGTCGGGGTATCGTATCGCATGATTAATCTGGTTAGCAGGATGCATGACCGACCAATCATCGAGATCCAGTCGTCGATGAGCAAATATAACCCGTTTGCTATGAAAGCAGGGTTTTGCTTCATCCGTCCTGAACGTCCGAAGAGCTACGAAAGCGCGCTTCGCGTCTTTCAGCGCCATTTTCGTTCTGATCCAGGCGACAACGAAGCGATTGTGAAGGAGCTGTTTGCGATGACTGATTCACGCCGGCGCCGCGCACTGCGAGATCTGGTGGCGGACTACCACAAGAATAGTTCTCTGGCAAAAGCTGGCCGCAACCGTGGCACTACCATTCAGGATATCGCGGATAGCCTGGTGGATGAGGCCAGCATCGTGAAACTGCTCAAGGATATTCACAATCTGAGCTTCACTTCACCGCTCTATGGGGTTTATCGCAACCCTGATTTTGGTCGCCAGCTGCCTGAGACACTGCCACTGCTGGCTTTTGATAAACAACCGCTGAATGCACCACTGGATATTGCGTTACCGGCATAAGGATTTGCCATGACACTGACTGATAAACAGAAAGACATCATTAAGACAATCAACTTAGGCCATGAACGTGGACATTTGCTCGATCTGGACGAGCTGCTGGAAGTGCTGCCTTACCGGACGACAAAGCAGTCTATGCAATTCTCCCTGCGCGCGCTGATCAAGAAAGGTTTGGTCGAAAAGCACGACTGCCGGCCGCGAGAGGATTCTGGCTACCAGCGTCGAACTCTGGGGCTGACGACATTAGGTCGAGCCAGAGCCAAGTTACTGGTGATATAAGTTGGTCTGGGAGTCAGATTAACAGCCTGCGTCTGTATATATAACTAATAAGTCACTTATTAAATATATACGAAAGCAGGCTCTCAAACGGATTCCCCAGACCTAATTAATACAACCAGAAAACAAATTGTTTAAGAGCGCAAGGAAGCGCTCTGTGTGTGTTTTAGAGGGATCTATGACTGTCGAAAAAGACGAGAGCAAAACTCGCCTGACTCCGGCTGAATGGGCGGAAGCCGAAGCGAAATGGACTTCGGGCGAGTATACGCTCTCAAAACTGGAAGAAGAGTACGGCATCCGTCGTGAAACGCTCTCCAGACACTTCAAAAAGCGTGGATTAGAGAAAGGCGCCGATTCTGTTGGAAAGATGGTGCGCGAGTCTCTCAAGTCCGATGCAGAACTGCGCGCTAAAGCCCGAGCCGAAAAGATAGAAGACCGCCGGACACGCTATGACGGCTGGGCGTATGCCCTTGGTCAGATGGTGATGGTCGAGGTCACTACAGCAAAGCGCGAAGGTAAGCCACTGGCCTCGATTGAGGACGATCTTAAAAGCCTGCAGCGCGCCAGCGGCACGCTGGCCAAATGCTTCGAAATTTCCTCCAAGGCATTGGGCATGGAGAAAGAAGAAGGCGGTGAAGAGGATATTCCGAACCTTGTCTTTGGCGAGCTAACCCCATCACAGGTGGCCCAGCTGCGCAAGGAAGATGATGAGCCCGAAGTGATTGATGACGATCTGTTGGAATCACTCGAAGAAGAAGCGCTGAGCGAAGCTGAGAGCGATTTTGACGCATCGGGCGAAGACGATGATGGAGATGCATAACCATGTCCATCCCGTCGTCTCTAAGTCTCGTACAGCTGCATTCCGGGCAGATGCAAGTCTTCCAGTCGCCACATCGTTTCAAAGTGGTGTGCGCCGGACGACGTTGGGGTAAATCGAGGCTGTCGATCTCAACCATCATTCGCGCTGCCGCTAAGGAAAGAAAACAACGAGTTTGGTACGTCGCGCCGACCTACCAAATGGCGCGCCAGATTCTATGGGATGATCTGCAGGAAGTTTTGCCGCGTAAGTGGATTCGGAAGAAGAACGACACCACGATGACCATCGTGTTGAAAAACGGTTCGGAGATCGCGCTTAAAGGCGCGGATAAACCGGATACGCTTCGTGG